>JALRJE010000070.1 GCA_023268965.1 Crocinitomicaceae bacterium | reverse complement strand
ATCCAGAGCGAGATATGATGAATACCCAACCAACCCCAAAGCTCAGTGATTTGAAAATCTGAAGACAAAAACAACAAAGAAGTAGCGAGTAATTGCCCAAAGATTTTATTTCGGGCACCCACCCCCGTAAGGTCGTCTTTGAGGCCAATCATAAAAATAATGAGTGCGGCCGGAATCATGTAATAACCAAGGCCAGAAGTAAAAAACTGCTCTGCAAAAGAAAGCGCCATCACAAAAACAATGAAGAAAGAGATACCGCCAAAACTCGGAACCATCACCGAATGTGAACTGCGCTTGTTGCGCTTCTCAAATAAGCGACGCACCTTTACTACATTGCTAATAACAGGCGTCAGAAAGTAAGTGAGCACAAAGCCACTCGTGAAAAATAAAATCAGGACAAAAGTAAGATAAGGTGTCATGAATGTTGAAGAGAATTACTAATGCAAAGATGCAAAGACTGGGCCAAAGGTTGCCTTTGCGTGGGATATAATTTAAGAGAATTCAATCTTCCCTTATTTTTCAGCATCGATTTCAATTTGTGAACCCCAATTAATGACCTTCATGCGCTTGTCTTTAGGGTGTTTGGATTCAAATAAAATTTGGTCGACGTCAACCGCCGTGAGTAGCGCAATTTTAGTGCGCAAGGCCTTAATGAAACTTTCTCGGCGTTTTTTGAGCGTTTCATAAGAAAGCTCTTCTTCGTCAAATAAATCATTGAGCGCAGAGAGCTCTATACTTTGGTGTTTTTCGATGAGCAGTAAGCACTTCCATTCTATTTCTGAGAAGTCATCTTTTTGTAGAACAGCGTTTCTGCGCTTGAACCAATTGGTTTTGTGTACCCTGCGGATGTAAAAAATCAATAAAAAGAAAACCAAATTAATGATCAGCGAAATCCAAAGATAGGTTTTGGTCGGAACCTCAATAAATGCCGATACCTTTTTATAAAAATATTGTTCTCTCGGCTCTTGGCCATTGGTGAGTTGCTCTAGGGTCTGAATAGCAGCGGTAAAATTGGATTCGTTACTACCTCTTTTGAGCACTAAAAATTGCTGCTGGTTCGTGCTTGCGTAAATCTCAATGATATTCTGAAAATTCGGGTTGTGGTAGGTAAAAATCTTGTTTTTTTCTAGGCTGGTATGGACGAGGTCTTCTGCGCTGGTAAACCAAGTAGATGGTAATATATTTAAGGAATTTGTTTGTCCATAAAGACGCTTGTACAAGGGGTTGATGTTACCAAGTTGCTCCCAGGTTTGTTTTTTAAAGTCAAAAATCCAGAGGTCGAGCAGGGCTTCTGTTCGGTAACCTCTTCTGCCATAACCGCCCCAAATATATAATTTTGAACCTATGATCTGGTGCTGGGCACCTTGCCTAGAGCCCGGTCGCACATCAAAGTTTTTATTGACGCGCTCAAACCACTCCAGTGCGGTCGGATCAAAATAAGTGAGCAGGTTTTTGGTTCTAAAATAGCCGTAGCCCCCAAAGAAATGCACTTTGTTGTTGTAAGTAAAAACAGCTGCGCCGTATTGGTTTTTGTGGGCATAAGAGTTGTCTATGCGCCTTAGGGTGTCTTTGCGCAACTGATACACAATGCCGCAACCGCGCTCAATGAGGTAGATATGTTGGGCATCTGTGGCATGTGCAAGGTAGTCTCTTTTGATTTTGGCCCAACCTAATTCAGACTCCACAACAAGCGCTTGTTTGAACCAGCGCTTTTGCCCAATAGAATAGCGCCAATAGGACGTAGAGTCGTCAAAAAGGTAAAAGCTGCGGTTGCCCGGATTGTAACAGCTTAAGACTTGGTCCGAAACCCGAATGCTCTTTTGTTTTTGTATTTGCTCTTGAGCAAGACCTATTGTGCCCATGAGGCCAAAAGCCAAAAGCAATAGGAGGTTGTGTAGCGTTTGTTTGGAAAGTTTCATAAGCGTAGAAATGATGCGTTGCGCAGCTTGGCCATCCCAGCGCTCCGGAATGCGGCCTTTTTTCCAGGCACCGGCAAACAAGCGCTGCAAGGCTGGCGCAATGGCTGCTGGCTGGGTGCCAATGAGCTCGTTGGTACCTTCTGTAATGGTCTCGGGCCTTTCGGTGTTGTCGCGCAGCGTAAGGCAGGGCACGCCCATCACGGTGGTTTCTTCAGTAATGCCGCCAGAGTCCGTAATAACAGCCTTGGCGCGTTCTACCAAATAATTGAATTCTAAGTAGCCAAGTGGTTCAATTGTATGTAAACCAGCATGCGCAATACCTAGATTTTCTAAAATCTTGGCCGTACGCGGATGCACCGGAAAAATAAGTGGCAAGCCGTTGGCATTGTTGATGATTTCAGCTAAAAGTTCTTTTAATTTCTGTGCTTCATCGACATTGGCAGGGCGGTGCAAGGTTATGACGATATACGCTTTTTCTTTTAAGCCCAGCTGATCCCAAATTTCTGGCTTGCAAAATCGGGAGCGGTTTTGCAATAAGGTATCTATCATGGTGTTGCCTACAAAATAGATCTGCTCGGGGTTTACACCTGTGCGCTCGAGCTCAGCACCCGCGCTTCTGGTGGTGGTAAAAAAGTAATTGGTAATGGCGTCGGTCACGAGCCTATTGATTTCTTCTGGCATGCGCCAGTCATTGGAGCGAATGCCTGCCTCTACATGCGCTACTTTTATGTGGAGTTTTTGGGCCACAATAGCACAAGCCATGGTAGAGGTGACGTCGCCAACCACCAAAACGAGATCAGTGGGGTTGGCCAGTAACTCTTGCTCAAAGCGCACCATGATTTGTGCGGTTTGTTCGGCTTGGCTTCCACCACCGGCTTCCAAATTGGCATCGGGGGCCGGTATATTCAATTGCGCAAAGAAGCTCCCCGACATTTTGTCGTCGTAGTGCTGGCCGGTGTGCACAAGGCGATATGCAATGGCGGCACCTTCTGCTTGTGCGGCTTGTAGTGCATGAATAATAGGCGCAATTTTCATGAAATTGGGCCTAGCCCCTGCAATGAGCGTGAGTTTTTTCATTTAAATTACTTCGTTTGGTTTAGATTGCTTCCGTAAGTTGAGCTAATGAAAAAGCAACATACTGGACTTCATAGTTTTCAAAATTGGTCAGTAAGTTGCTTGCTTTTTGTTTGAGTTGCGCTATTTGAATTTTCTCCGGATTGCGCTTTACTTCTGCTATTAAAATCCTTTTATTCATTGAATCAATGGCTACGATATCAATTTCATTGGTATTTTGCTTTTCCCAGTAAGTTCCAATCTGATTATATACTTGTTTAGCCTTGAGCCGATCGATGAAAAACCGTTCAAGTGTTTTACCACTAAAAGTATTGTAATCTCTTTGAACAATGTTGCGGATATAAGTCAGGTTGCCAGCTTCAATGGCACTGCGATTTTTATAAATAAATCCGAACCAAAATCGCAAAAATGGGTCTTCAAGTTCATATTTAAGAGAACGGCTATTGGGCTTTGCAAGAATGGGGCGTACTTTTTTGATGAGGCCAAATTCATGCTCTAAGCGGTCTAAAAAACCACCAATTTGCATTTCCATAATAGACTCCATCTCCACCCTTGCCGTCTTGCCACTAGCAATTAAGGATAGAATAGAAAAATAATTTCCGTATTCTTTACCGAACTCATCAATGAGTACATTTTTACCTTCCTCCAAAAATAACGAGTGCTCAGCCAAGACGCTATCTAGCATAGCTGCTTTGGTGACTGTATTTTGCTCCATGAGAAGCTCAACATATTTGGCAACTCCGCCAGTGAGTAAATAGAGTGCCAGTAAATCTTCTGGCGCATAGTTCGGAGAATGATCTTTGATAATTTCTTGTAGTGTGGCAACATCGAATGCTTTTACATGAAGTCGCTGCGTTGCTCTGCCAAATAGTGGTTCTTTTGCATTTTCAAAAATGCGCGTCATGAGTGCATACACCGAACCACAACACACTAAATTCATGCGGCTTTGGGTTCGGTTTAAATCCCAAAGTGCCTGAATTTCTGAAAAAATAGCCGGGTTAACCGACTGAAACTCCTGAAACTCATCGATAATGAGGGTAAATTGTTTGCTGCGCGCTTGCGTGAGTAACCAGCCAAATAGGCTCTTAAACTGCTTGAATTCACCGTAAACTGGTTCTCCCCATTTCTGCTCAATTTGTTCAATGAATTCCGCACAAAGCAGTGCTTCATTCTTCTTGGCAACAAAAAAGTACAGCGTTGTAGGTGCGTCAAAGGCCTTGAGGAGCAAACTCGTTTTGCCAATTCTTCGGCGACCCACCACAAAGGTTAGTTGGGCAACACGATGCGAATCCTGCTCAATATGTGCAAGCTGTGCAAGTTCTGAATGTCGGTTGTAAAACTTCAACTTTTACTTTTTTATCGCAATGCATATTACCGTAATGCAGATTGCGATAACAAATATATGCTTTTTAAGACTTTATACCCAAATACTTACCTAATAAAAAAGTCGTAGAAGCATCGTGTGCAGCCACTTTTTTGGTTTCGATGTCATCTAGGATGCTATTGGCCAATTGCTTGCCCAATTCTACGCCCCATTGATCATAACTAAAAATGTTCCAGATGATGCCCTGCACAAACAATTTGTGTTCGTAGAGCGCCACCAAAGCACCCAAACTTGCTGGTGTGAGTTGCTCAATTAAGAGCGTATTGGTTGGTTTGTTGCCCGTAAAAACCTTAAATGGAGATAGCCCAGGGGTTTGTGGGCGCCCCATCAACAAGGCCTCTGTTTGGGCAAAGAAGTTCGACATCAGTTTGTCGTGGTGTTCTTTGTTGCCGTACAACGATTGCTTGAAGCCAATAAAATCGGTTGGGATCAGTTTGGTTCCTTGATGGATGAGCTGAAAGAAGGCATGCTGCGAGTTGGTACCAGGCTCGCCCCAAATGATAGTGCCTGTTTGGTAATTCACTGGTTTGCCATCGCGGCCAATGTGCTTGCCATTGCTTTCCATGATGCCCTGCTGTAGGTAAGGCACCAATTTTTGCAAATATTGATTGTACGGAATCATGGCCTCGGTTTCGGCACCAAAGAAGTTATTGTACCATATGCTCAGCAGTGCCATCACAACGGGCATGTTTTGCTCAAAGGGTGAATTTTTGAAATGCTGATCCATCTGGTTGGCCCCTTTGAGCAAAGCCTCAAAGTGGTC
>JALRJE010000009.1 GCA_023268965.1 Crocinitomicaceae bacterium | reverse complement strand
GCAGAGGGTCCGCAAAATACAATTGCGCTTCTGGATGCGCGTCGAACTGAAGTCTACATGGAAGTATTTGACGCACAAGGCAAAAGCATTCAGCCCTTGCAATGTGCCTTGCTCGAACAAACCGATATCTCGGGTTATCTTCCTGCGCTAGTCGTTGGTGATTCCAACCTTAAAGCACAAACCTATTGGACTGCTAATAACCTTATTTGGGTGAATGAAGCGTTGTCTGCGCGGTTTCAAGTTCAAATCGCGTTTCAAAAATTTCAAGCCCAACAATTTGAAGACCTTGCATATTGTAGTCCTATTTACCTGAAAGGAGCCAACGGCGTACTACTCTGAAGGACCCGCTCATTTCCAGCGGCATCTTTCACGCGAATTTCCAAAACAGTTCCAGCTCCAAAAGGAACCTGGAATTGAGCCTTTATTAACTTACTTTTGGCATCGAAATAAGCGGGTATCCATTTGCCGTTCTGCCAACATGAATAGGAGGCTACCCCTGAAAAATTATCATCTACCAGCCAAGACCATTTGCCATTATTTAGGGAATCCAATTTGTTGTTGCTTTGGTGTTGGATTGTGGGAGGAACTTCATCCTTTTGAAGACCAAAAGTTCCAAGTGTTTTGGAATAAGCCACTAATTTACCTGCACTTTTTGAAGTCGAAAGTGCCGCCCCATTCATTGTAATGAAGTAGGACTTTGAAAAAACGGAATCGGTGAACTCGTAACTCAACATTACTGGTTTGGAGAGTTGTATTTGACTAGTTCCTAGTTTTTTTAGTTTTAAATCGAGGATTTTGCGAACGGGTTCAAAAAAGGTAAAGGAATCTATTCTAATTTGCCATGCCCCTGCTTCATATACATATGCTTTTGTTGGGAGCCAATGGCTATCCTCAGTGTAGGTAAGAGCTGAAACTCCTTTGGGACCTGAATGATAAACGATAAGCTGATGCTGCGTTTCATTTCCGTTCACATCTCTTAACATAATTGAACATGCAAGGCTATCCTTAGCATTTAAAATAAAAGCTCCGGTTCCATCATAGGGGTATATGGTCAATGGATTGTGTGCCGTTTTAAATAATTTCTGGAATTTCTTATGACTCGTTTTTGCATAGGCATAATCCTGATGCGTATTGATGTATCGCGCGTCATTAAAGTCAATTTCATCGAGTTCAAAAGCAAAATGACCACCTTTCTCCGACCATACCTCTGCACTAAATAAGCCTAAACTTCTACCTCCATTTGTAAAATAATCCTCCACCTGAAGCCCCAAACCCAAGCGCTGTCCTTCACTCAAAAAACCGGGTGGCAAAACAGCTTTGTGCTTCAATTTTGTGAGCGTGACCATATAATTTTTATTCGGAACCTCATAGCCATTGGAATCGAGCGCATAGAGGCGTATTCCCTTTAAAGATGGCTGTCCGGAATCTTTGACATGAAACCCGTGCAACAGCGGATTGAGCGCGTGCTCCGTCTCGGAATCTCGGAGTTCAAAATGTAAATGAGGGCCACTAGATCCTCCTGTATTTCCCGAATAAGCCAGCAATTCTCCTTTTTTGACTGGCATTCTATTTTGGGGTAGAATCAAGTCGATTTCATTGCTTTGGCCTGCTGCTGAAGTATCTAAATAGAAGGATTGAATTTTTGGTGCAAACTTATTACAATGTGCATAGACGGACGTATAGCCATTCGGATGCGCTACATATAAGACCCACCCATAGCCAACAGCGGAAACTTTCAAGCGGGTAATGTATCCATCCTGAACGGCATAAATTGGTAAGTTTTCTCGGCCACCGGTTCGGATGTCAATACCCATATGAAAATGGTTTGGTCTTAAATCGCCAAATCCTGCACTTAATTCAACAGGAGACTTCATGGGTAAGGTCCAAATGGAGTCACAGGTCAAGAATTGTCCAAAAGCAAAAGAGGAAAAAAACAGTGCTGTATATAGAAAGTACTTGTGCATCTTCAAAGCTAAGGAAGAAAAAATGGAAAATCCTTTCCAATTTTTGCATAATGTAAACGAATGCTTGTTAACTTTGTACAAAGTCGCCGCTTAACATGACTGAGAACCTCAATACGCTCATAGAAGATATCCGCTCGCGCAGCTTGCAAATAGCAACGCAATTGAAAACCGAACGTGCGCAGCACGAGGTTCTTCAAACAGAGCTGCAACGTATGCAAGAACTTTACCATGCTGAACAAGACAAGGTAAAAGCGCTTCAAACAGCTATTGAAGATCTCAATGTATCATTGGCGGAGGCCCAAAACAAAGTCGTAGAGGTTCCTGTTGCAACAAACAGTCGCAACGATGAGGAAATAGACGCACTTGTGAAAGAAATTGAATTCTGTATAGATAAGCTCAAGCAAGCCTAAATGAGTAAAGTAGCTCTTAAAATCAATATCGCTGGTCGCACGTATCCACTGAATGTGCCAGAAGCTGAAGCCGAAGCAGTCAATCATGCTGCCGCGGAAATCAACAAAGCTATTGACTTGCTGCGCAAAAACTATGCGGTAAATGATACCCAAGATTTATTGGCAATGTCGGCTCTACAATTGCTTACCAAAGCAAAAGCCGAAGCCAAGCCTACTGTTGTAGAGCCCAACTATGCCGATATAGAAGCGGCACTTGAAGCCCTTAGACAAGACTTGAGTACCATTCAATAACCCTCCAGTGCATCCCTCTCCCGACTACTAAAAACAGTAGAATGGAAATAGTAATATCGTTATTAATCGGATTACTCGGCGGCGGCGTTGTCGGTGTTATCCTACAGAAAAGTATCCTTAAAAAGGATGCAGAACGCATCATCAAAGAAGCAGAAGCCAAGGCCGAAACCATCCAAAAAGAACGTGCACTCCAAGGAAAAGAGCGCTTTTTAAAGCAAAAAGAAGAACACGAAGAACTCATCAAAGACCGCGAGCGACGCATGCAGTCCAACGAAGATCGCTTTCGTATCAAAGAAAAAACACTCAATCAAAAGTTAGAAGAGATTGGCCGTAAAGAAAAGGAACTCGAAAAGACCCAAGCAGATTACCAAACAAAAGCAACTACCCTAGAGGTTCGTACCCAAGAGCTCGATAAAATTCAACAAAAACAAATTACAGAGCTTTCCAAAATTGCGCAACTGTCTCCTGAAGACGCCAAACAAAGCCTCATGAAAGCGCTTACCGACGAAGCCCGCACGGCTGCCATGGCTACTATAAAGGAAATCACAGAAGATGCCAAGCTCAACGCCAACAAAGAAGCGCGCAAAATTGTCATTCAAAGTATTCAACGTGTGGCAACAGAGCAGGCCATAGAAAATGCAGTTTCTGTATTTAACATCGAATCCGACGAAGTCAAAGGGCGCATTATTGGTCGAGAAGGTCGCAATATTCGTGCAATAGAAGCGGCAACAGGTGTTGAAATCATCGTCGACGACACCCCAGAAGCAATTATACTTTCCTGCTTTGACCCTGTTAGACGAGAAATCGCACGCTTAAGCTTACACCAGTTGGTTTCGGATGGCCGTATTCACCCTGCACGCATCGAGGAAGTAGTAGCCAAGACCCGTAAACAACTCGACGAAGAAATCGCCGAAACGGGCCGCCGGACTTGTATAGACCTTGGTATCCACGGACTTCATCCTGAGCTCATGCGCATGGTTGGCCGCATGAAATTTCGTTCCTCTTATGGGCAAAACCTCCTACAACACTCCCGTGAGGTAGCCAATCTTTGTGCCATTATGGCTGCAGAACTTGGCCTAAATGTCAAACTTGCCAAGCGCGCCGGCTTGCTCCACGACATCGGTAAAGTTCCAGACGAAGAACCAGAATTACCACACGCTATTTTAGGTATGAAGATCGCTGAAAAATTCGGCGAAAAAGGCGATGTTTTAAATGCAATTGGCGCCCACCACGACGAAATCGAAATGACTACCCTCATTTCTCCAATCGTACAGGTTTGTGATGCCATCTCCGGTGCACGCCCAGGTGCGCGCCGTGAAATCGTTGAAGCCTACATCAAACGAATCAAAGAACTCGAAAACCTCGCGCTATCTTACGATGGTGTGGGCAGTGCTTATGCCATCCAAGCGGGTCGGGAATTGCGCGTATTAGTCGAAGCTGAAAAGGTATCGGACCAACGTGCCGAAGAACTCTCTTTCACAATTTCGCAGCGAATTCAAACCGAAATGACCTACCCAGGGCAAGTCAAGGTAACGGTCATTCGAGAAAAACGAGCTGTCAACTACGCAAAATAACACCAAATGCGCACGGACAACTTTGCCGGTCTCTTCGCAAGCCTAATTGCGGGGCCCTGTTCGGCCGAAACGCGTTCACAAGTATTAGAAACAGCGGAAGGTCTTGCAGGCCTTCCGCTTTCTTATTTTAGGGCTGGCATCTGGAAACCAAGAACACAACCGGGCGCATTTGAAGGAATTGGCGATGAAGGCCTGCAGTGGCTCCAAGAGGTTCGCTCGCGCTTGGGATTCAAGATCTGTACAGAAGTAGCCACCGCAGAGCACGTTAGCGCAGCTGTTGACCACCAATTAGATATGGTTTGGATAGGCGCGCGTTCTACCGTGAATCCATTTACAGTTCAAGAATTAGCAGAAGCCCTGCAAGGCACCGGCATTCCTATCATGGTTAAAAATCCGGTCAATCCAGACCTCAAACTATGGCTCGGGGCAATTGAAAGGCTCGAACGCCATGGCCTAAGTGTAATTGGCGCTATTCACCGTGGTTTTTCAGTCTATCAAAAAACCAAATACCGCAACAATCCACATTGGCAAATTGCCATCGATTTCAAACAAGCAAGGCCTGATATTCCACTCCTTATGGACCCTTCACATATTGGTGGAAGGGCTTCACTTATTGCACCACTGGCCCAACAAGCATTGGACCTACACTACGACGGGCTCATGATCGAAACGCATCGAGACCCTACAAATGCACTTACAGACGCCAAACAACAAATTAGCCCCACTACACTTACCGAACTACTCCAAAAACTTGAACCCCGCTCTAAAAGTGACCAATTACTTGCTGATATTTCAGAACTCCGAGATAAACTGAGCCTCATCGATGATGGCCTTATTGAATTGCTTCAAGAGCGCATGGAACTCTCCAAGCAAATTGGCTTATTGAAACGCAACCACAATAGTCCTATTCTACAAGTACAACGCTGGGAAGAAACGCTCAAATCAACCGTTGAAAAGGCACTGCAAGCTGATATTTCTCAAGAATTTGCCGAGCAATTTATCAAAATGCTCCACGAGGAATCTATCCGAATCCAACTCGCTTTACTAAGTGATCAATCCGATGCAAGTTAACGCTCCATACTACTTTGGGCATCTGCTTGCACCACCTTCCAAAAGCCATGGGCAGCGTCTGCTCCTATTAGCCGCACTCTCCGATGACCCTTGCCAAATTGAACAGCTTGGAGATGATAACGATACCCGCGCAATGGCCGCTGCCATTTCCTGTATTCAAAACCACAAAAAAACGAAAGAGACAATATGCATTTCAGTTGGTGAAAGTGGCTTTGCCCTGAGAACTTTGACTTTTGTTGCTGCGGCATTTTTTGACTCCTATGAACTTACTGGCAAAGGCACCTTGCGCAACAGACAACATTTGGCTACGATCCATCTATTAGAACAACTAGGCTTGAGTGTCATCCAAAAGGATGGTGTACTGCCCATAACTGTGCATGGCGCTATTCTTCATACCGAAATTGAAATTGACGCAAGTGAAGGATCGCAATTTGTATCAGGTCTATTTATGTTGGCGGCTAAACACCCCGGTAACTGGAAAATAAAAATAAAAGAATTAAATAGTCGGCCCTATTTTGAAATGACCATAGCAGCTTTACAGCAATTTGGTTTTCAATTTGAATGCAATGATGACACCTACACCTTTAAAGGAAACCAAAAACTTTCTTGCGCTCATGCACGAGTGGAAGGAGACTGGAGTAGTGTTGCAGCTCACCTTGTTGGGGCGGCCATTCGAGGAGAAATAAGTGTGTCAGGTTTAAATCCAAATAGCTTACAACCAGATAAAAGCCTCCTCGATGCAATCGGCCAATTTGGCGCAAAATACGAGTGGGCAGACGGCATTCTTTTGATTTCCGAAAGTAAAGTCAAAACCCCTTTTGACTTCGATTGCACCCAGCAACCCGACCTTTTTCCTGTGCTCGTTGTGTTGGCCTGTGCCGCTACTGGCACAAGCACAATTCATGGAATTCACAGGCTTCAAAACAAAGAATCTGACCGCTTGAGCGCCATGTGCGCTGCACTTCAAAGTTGGGGAGTAGCCTATCAAATGGAAGAGCAAAAGATTGCAATAATTGGCAAGGGTACAATTGAATATGCCCAAATTGAAACTTTTCATGATCATCGAATCGTGATGGCGGGTTGTGTAGCAAGCCTACTCAATGACAAAGGCCAAGAACTAACCGAGGTAAACGCTGTACAAAAGTCTTATCCTGATTTTTTCAAAGATTTTAAGCGACTTACAAGTGCTTAGTTTTTCTGCATAATGTACTGCTCAAATGTGAGCGCTAGCTGTGCCAAGCGCTTCTTGATGTCCATCTTTTGTTCTTTAGTGGTGGTGGGCTCTTGCAGTAGTAAAGTGAAGTAGTAACGCACCTTAGTGGTATCTCTTGGCATGTTCATGTCGTAAGAACTCGCCAAACTTCCGAGCAAAAGCGAACGGTTCTTATAATTTGGAAAGCGCTCAAGTAGGGTGTCTGCGTAGGCCCTAGCCTCTAAGGGCGCACCCAACTGCTCGTAAATCATGTGTGTTTTAAAAAGGCAGTCTGCACTGAACGTATCTTTCGGAAAAGCCCGGCTGTAAGCCTTTAAACGATTAATAAGTTCTATTTGAGCCAAACTTGTTATTTGCGCCGCTTTTTTAGGGTCTTGATGAAGCGTAGCGAGTGAATCTTCATATGAAGTAATCCGGTTGCGTAGCTCCGTTTTTTTAGATTGATTTTCAGGACTGTTCTGGCAAGCTGCCAAGATCAAGATGCAAATAAAAAATAAAGAAGGGAATCTTTTCATAAGTGACGATTATATCATGCGTTGTTTTTTAGTTCCGGGAAAGCTCATTTTATAATCTACATTGATGGCTCCTAATGTGATATTTCCTAAACGTTTGAGTAATAATTTTTTCTTTAGAGGACTCAAGTGGTCCGTAAAAAGCACCCCTTCGATATGATCGTACTCGTGCTGAATAATACGCGCTGCATAACCGTCGAAAGTTTCTTCGTGGAAATTCCAGTTTTCGTCGTAGTAGGTAATAAGCACTTTTTCCTGACGCTGCACATTTTCGCGGATACCAGGAATAGATAAGCAGCCTTCTTGAAAAGCCCACTTGACACCGGTTTCTTCCTCGATAATCGGATTAATAAAAACCTTTTTAAAATGCTCGATTCCGGCAGCCTTCGGGTCTGGTTCTTCATCCTCTTCATCGGCAAAGGGGCTCCCGTCTACAATGAAAAGACGGATACTCTTGCCAATTTGTGGGGCAGCCAAGCCAACACCTTTTGCATGATACATGGTTTCAAACATATCGGCAATAAGCTTTTGTAAATCGGGATAGTTTTGGTCGATTTCTTCGGCTTCTTTCTTCAAGACGGGGTCGCCATAGGCTACAATTGGTAAAATCATACTACAAATTTAACAAGGTTTAGCTTTGGCCCAAGAATTCTTGTAAAATCATAGCAGCGGCAACTTGATCGATAAGGCCTTTGTCTTGCTTCTTTTTTTTGTGACCCATCTGGGCAATAGCCGAGCTCGCCATTTGGGAAGAAAAGCGCTCATCGAATAAGTGAACCGGTATATTTGAAAACTTTTCTTCCAATACCGACTTAAGTAAACGGATATTTTGGGTAACATGGGAGTCCGAGCCATCTAGACGCGTAGGGTAACCAAGTACGATTTCAGTAATTTGACGTTTGGGGATTTCTTGCTCGAGCCAATTTTCAAGAGTCGAGGACCCAATGGTTTGCAAAGGACTGGCAATGATGCGATTGGGGTCGCTGATTGCCAATCCACAGCGTTTGAGGCCAAAATCTATGCAAAGTACAACAGACATGGTTCAAAAATACGGAGTTTTGACACAGTAAAATGGTCTTTCTGCGTTGAAACAGTAAGTATCAACTAAGTATTTGTAATTTTACCTCGTGAAAATTTATTTTTTATTTGGCTTACTCTGGTTTTTGGTCAGCGCATGCAACGAAAAACCAAAAGACAACAGCAAGGAAAAGAACCATGTTGCTTTCGAGCCTGCTTTTAAAGGCCTAAATACCTTTTTAAACTACCAAGAAAAAATCGAGCAAAGAAAGGACCTCAAAACTTTGCAATCTCTACTTTTTACACATAAATCTGGCTACATTCTTCAATCAAAAGTTTACTTAAGTGCACGCGGCGAGATTTTTAAAGCCTCCTTAGAAAGATCAGATACGAATGGTATCAAGGTAACCTCAACATTTTATTTTTTAAAAGAAGTGCTGACTATGGTGCAAGTCGATAAGGAGAATTTACGTCTTTCAAATCTTGAACTGCACCAAACGCGTGTTTTTTACGACGCCAGTCAGCGACCCATTGCCGCTTATTACCGAAAAGTGAACAATCCAAAAAATAACAGCGTGTTCCAACAAAAACAGCTCAATGCCAAGCAACACGCCGACATACAAAAAGACCTCAATTCGATTTCTGACATGCAAAATCAAGAGGGCGCTTTTACACTCAATTGTCAAGGATTTGACGAAGCTTTTAATAAGAAGTTTGTACAGTTTGGAAACACCAATTTCTCTACAAACTTAGCCTATGACCCAAACGACAAGATCATATTATCACTCCAAAAGTATTTAAGCTTGAATGCGCATCAAGCATTTATTTTAGCGTTTCAAGAGGTGAATGATGCTTCTGGCTTGCAATATCAAGTACTGACTGCTCTAGAAAAAAAATAATGCAACTTTTTAGTATTTCAAACGTCTAATAAGACTTTATCGACTCCTATTTCATGAAAAAAATTCTCCTACTCAATTTTTCAGTTCTTTTATGTACTACGCTCTTTAGCCAAAACATGAAAGTAACTGGCCGTGTTGTCGATACATCTGGTGTTACCCCGATCCATCAGGCAAGCATCATGGCCATTAACCTCCGAGATTCCGTTTTGGTGCGTTACACAAGAAGTAATAGCAACGGTGAATTTTCCATAAACGACCTGCCGCTAGATTCCTTTCAAATTGTCATTGAACACAGTAACTGGACGCCGCGGAGCATCTACCTACTAGGGTCTGCCAAAAAACCAATCTACGAGTTACCCGATATTCGGCTTTACCCCAAGGTTCAAGATGTCAAAGATGTTGTCGTTACGCGCAACCGAAATGCCATGTATTTCAGTGGCGATACCCTCATTTTTGTGGCCGATTCGTTTAAAGTGGCTGAAAACGCAGTTGTAGAAGATCTGCTCAAAAAGTTGCCCGGTATCAAAGTTGAAGACGACGGCAGCATTACCTCTCAAGGAAAAGAAATCAGCCAAGTATTGGTAGACGGCGACGAATTTTTTGGTTCTGACCCCACTATAGCCACCAAAAATCTGGCAGCAAATGGAGTTGAATCTGTTCAGATTTACGAAAAGAAAAACGAAGATGCTGCAGCCGGCGAAGACGACAAAATACAAGTATTAGACCTCAAACTCAAAGACGAAGCCAAACGCGGTTACTTCGGCAAAGCAGCCGTAGCGTCTGACCTCAATCAAGGTGCAGCTGACGAAGCCTTTTACGAGTCTGAGCTCCTGTTCAATAAGTTCAACAAGACGCAAAAGATATCTGTCTTCATGTTGGCCTCCAATACCCCCAAATCAAGTTTTGGTTTTGGAGACATGAACAAATTTGGCCTGGATAACGAAAGAGACGCCAGTGGCATGAACTTCTGGGACCGAGACTCGCGTCGCAACAACTCAGGAATTCCACAAACCCTTAAAACCGGAATTTATTACAATGACCGCCTCTCTAAAAAGGTCAAGCTTGGCGTAAATTATGCTTATTACGATAGTCGTTTACAGGCCAACTCGAGCTCTCAAACCCAGTACTTTTTGGCAGATAGCTCTTATTACACCAAAGATTCGACCAACAACCAAACCATTAGCAGCTCGCATCGTTTCAACCTCAATTTGCAATTAGACATCGACTCATTGACCAAACTCGAAATCAAACCGAATTTGCATTTTGATCAAGGTACCCAAGACAATACTTCTATCAATGATTTTAGAGACAAAGACTTTGCCTCTTACCTACTGACCAATATCAATAACAAATACGATTCTGAAGGTATCAGCAGTAATTCTGAAGCCATCCTCAGAAGAAAGTTTGGCAAACCTGACCGCGAATTCGAAGCAAAATACATTTTACGCTACAACGATAACAATTCTGATGGTCAACTCGTCACTAATACTGAAGCCCTGGGCTTTGATACGCTCATCAATCAGAAAAAGCTCAATAATAACCTAAGTAACACCCAATACGGCACGCTCACCTTTACCGAGCCTTTGTCCAAAAATTTCTTGCTCACTACAGAATACTTTTTAGAACTGGGCAACTCCAGTCAAGCGCGTTATACGTACAATCCCGATTTGAACGGAACATTTAACGTGGTGGATAGCCTATTTACCAATGACTTCATCAATGAGCGTTTTCAACAGCGCGGCACAATGATCCTTACCTATCTCATCAAAAGCCATCGCATTTCGGGAGGTTTAGGGTATCGCAATATTCAAATTGACAATATCAATCAATTTTCTGGTATTGGCATCAATCAGAATATCTCGAATTTCTTACCCAATTTTTCTTATCAGTTCAAGCCAAGTATGGCCAAGCGCATGAGTATTCGCTACAGTACCTATTCTGCTCCGCCGAGTGCCAATGATCTTCAGCCGGTCCGGGACAATACCAACCCCAACCGCATCCAAGAAGGGAACCCAGATCTCAAACCCAACTACCAGCACCAACTGAACTTCAATGCCAATGTGTGGCAAGCAATGACCGGCCGTTATATTTGGTCTGGTGGTAATGCCACTTTTACTCAAAATGCATTTGGAAACAGTACCACTTTTGATCAGTTTGGCCGAACCATTTCAAAAACAGTCAATGTAGATGGGAATATGTTTGCTACCATTTACGCTGGGGGTGGATACCCCATTTTGAATCGAAAATTGACTTTCGAGCCTAGTTTCAACGCCTCGTATTTCAGAAATAATAACTTCATTAATGATGAGCTCAATACGACGAGCACCACCACATTGAGTGGTTCATTCTCCATAGAAATCAGTTTGGACAGCCTTGAACTCAATATGGGTACAAATTATACGTACGTAAATCCTGTTACCACATTGAGCACCTTCTCCAACCAACCCTACTCTACCCAGGATTATTTCGTAAACGGAGATTGGCGCTTACCTGCACATTTGCGTTTCAAATGGGAACTCAACTACACCCTTAACCGCGGTCGTGCCGACGAGTTTAACCGCGACTTCTTTATTGTCGATCTCGAGTTGCAGAAGGCATTCTTAAAAACTGAAAACTTGATCCTTGGTTTGTCCATCAATGACTTACTCAACCAAAATATCAACTTGCAGCGCACCGTTAGCGGCAACATGATCACCGACAACTACACGCGCATTATTACTCGCTATTTTTTAGTGCGCTTGACTTACAAATTTAACAACAACAAAACCCGTGAAGAAGATCTTCGTATGTGGCATTAGTGCCGTATTGCTGAGCCTGCAGGCTTGGGCTCAAACCGATTACATTTCATCAGGCAAGATCATTTTTGAACGCCGAACCAACCTAGAAAAGCGTTTCAATGATCAGCGCATGAAACGTTTTGTCACGGAGGCGAATAAGATTCGGATCGAATCTTTTCAACTTGCATTCAATGACACCTCCTCTTATTTTGCGGTAGTGCCGAGCAACGAACCTGAAGAAATGGCTTGGCTAACTACCAAAAATGCCTACTACCAAAACCTCAACAAAAGCAGCCAACTCATGATGCTTGCCGTTTTTGGTCAAAATGTTTATGTTCAGGACAGCCTTCCTCAAAGAACTTGGAAAATAACCGAAGGCAAACGCACCATTTGCGGCTATGAATGTAGAAAAGCTATTTATCAAAAAAATGACAGTACAAGACTGTATGCATGGTATTCTCCGCTCTTAACACCGTCGGTTGGTCCAGAGGGATTCTGTGGCTTACCTGGTACCATACTTGGCTTGGCAACCGAAGATGGCGGAATAGTCTACTTTGCCAAGAAAATAGAACTTTCGGATCCAAAAAAAGAAGAATTGCTCTTGAATCCTGGTAAAAACAAAGTGTTTACTATTGCAGAACTTCGACAAAAGATAGAAAAAGAATACGGCTCTACTCCTTGGGGGAAAAGTCTGTTTAACGATCTTTTTAGGTGGTTATAAGTAAACCTTTTTACGAATTCTACGTTTTTGATGAATGAAAACACTTGGTACCTATAGCGCCTATTTAGAAAACGCCTTACGGCAAGAAAGATTCCCTGACGCTCCAGCCAACCTTTACGACCCACTGCGTTATTTTCTGCAGTTAGGAGGGAAGCGCATGCGGCCTATGTTGAGCTTAATGGCCTGTAAAATGTACTCCGGGTCTTTTGAGCAGGCGCTTCCGGCCGCTACAGCAATAGAATATTTCCATAATTTCTCACTGATCCATGACGACATCATGGACAATGCCCCATTGAGAAGAGGACAGGCCACGGTACATGAAAAATGGAATCCGAGTATCGGAATTTTATCGGGCGATGTATTGCTCGTAAAGGCCTATTCGCACTTAGCACACTACGAAGCAAACTTATTTCAAACGCTTTTTAAGATTTTTAACCAAACGGCAATTGAGGTCTGTGAAGGGCAGCAAATGGATATGGATTTTGAGCAACGAAACGAAGTAAATGAGGCGGAGTACATGGAAATGATTAGGCTAAAGACCTCAGTGCTCTTAGGCTGCGCTTTGCAAATGGGCGGAATTGTTGGAGGTGCAAATCCCAAAGACGCCAAGTTGCTTTATACTTTTGGTGAACAACTCGGTTTGGCTTTTCAAATCCAAGACGACCTATTAGACCTGTATGGTCAAAGTGCCGAGGTCGGCAAACAAATTGGTGGAGATGTATTAGCCAACAAAAAAACATTACTCTCCATCAGTGCAAAACAGGCGGCTAATCCAACACAACTAGAGCTGCTCCAACAACTAGAACAAACCCTAGACCCCGTTTTTAAGGTTCAACAAACACAAGAATTGTATACAGTCCTTGGCGCCCAACACTACTGCGCGCAACAAATGCAGCTTCATCATCAAAGGGCGCTGAATTCATTGGAACAATTAGAAAATGTTGGTTCCAAAATAGAATTGACTGAACTCGCAGAATTTTTGTTTTCAAGAACATATTAATTGGAGATATTTTCAATTATACCTATATTTGTATGAATCATCTAAACTTTCAATAATGAAAAAACTTTACGTATCTTTTATTGCTGTCATGGCCGCAGGTACTTTTCATGCACAAGTGAAAAATATGAACGCGCCACGTCTAGACAAAAGAGCTTCTTTTGAAGTTGGGTCTAGTGTAACCACCAAGCCCTCTGCAGTTGCAAAAGCAACAACAATTTGGTCCGATGACTTCTCTTCTGCAGCTAACTGGACCATCGCAAGTACAGGCTCTAACCCTGAGCAATGGAACTTTATCAATACGCCTGGTTCTATTCCTGTTTCTGCCTTGAGCCCTTTTGCTGCACCGACTGCTGCAAATGGATTCTTGTTTGTGAACTCAGATGCGAACAACACGCAAGATCAAGATGGCACACCGATCATCACTACTGCGACCAACGTAGGGGTTATTGACTGCTCTGGTCATAGCGTTGTAAAAATCAAATACAACCACAACTTCCGTTGGTGGAAAGATACACGCGGTGTTCGCGTATCTGGAGACAACGGTGCAAACTGGACAGAATTCTTAATCTCAGACGAAGTAGATTACTTTACACCTAACCAAAACTCTGCTAACCCAGAAGTAACCATCATCGATATTTCTTCTATAGCTGCAGGTTCTTCTCAAGTTAAAGTTCAGTTCTACTACAACGACAACGACTACTGGGGTTGGTACTGGGCTGTTGACGACGTTGAAATCTACGTTCCTGAAAACAACGACCTCAAATTAAACGGAATTAACTGGGGTTCTACTGGTTTTTGGGCTGAGCGTCTGGCTTACTACCAAGTTCCTGCATCTCAAGTTACCGAAATCGAATTTTCTGGTATTGTAGAAAATATTGGTGCACTAGACCAACAAGATGCAGTATTTACTGCAACTGCAGGTGCATTCACTGGTACTTCTAATGCAACGCCCGTATTGGTTGGAAGCACTGATACACTTGATTGCACCACTTCTTTTACACCTGGCTCAGCAACTGCTACCCTATCTCTATCGGGAGAAGTAGCAATAGGAAACGTCGACGGCGACGCCTCGAACAACACTTTAACAAACTTTGCTTCTATTGCCATCAACCCTTATGTTTACTCCCGCGACAACGGAACAGTTCTAAACGGTTCTTTTAACGCTGGTATGGGCTTTGAAGTCGGTAACATCTTTGATATCTTCGCCAATACAACTATCGGTGGCGGTTCAGTTTACATCAACGGAGCAGCTGAAGCAGGTACAGAAATGTTCCTGAAATTATACGGAATTGACCCTGTGTCCGGAGATTTCCTTTACATCGACGAAACAGGTCCTTATGTGCTCACTGCCAACGACATCGATGCAGAAGTTACACTTTCTTTCTTAGGTGGTAACTATCCATTGAACGCTGGTGAGTCTTACTTATTAGTTGCTGGTTCTAACGGTGATGGTGGCGCTACCAACGACCTCGTTGTTGGTACTGCTGGTCCTGCTGTTGCTCAAACTTGCTTCTACTATGACATGACAGACCTCACTTGGTACTACACTACATCTCAACCAATGGTGCGCATGAATTTCGATCCTGCATTGGGTGTGAACGAAGCCAACAATACCTTTGGTCTTGAAGTAGCTCCTAACCCAGCTACCGATGCAACAAGCATTACCTTCACTGTTAAAAATACTTCTGATGCAAGCATCACTGTAATTGACATGGCTGGTAAAGTGGTTGCAAACCAAACTTTATCTGGTGTCAACGGTACACAAGTTGTTGAAATCAATACAAGTGCTTTAAACAGCGGAATGTACACAGTTAACGTAACAGCTAACGGTACAACTGTTTGTAAGAAACTTGCAATCCGCAAATAATCTTTTCCAACAGAAAAGTAAATGGGAGCCCGAGGGCTCCCTTTTTTTATGTCGCTACTCTAATGCCTATCTTATTTAAGATATTGTAATACA
>JALRJE010000077.1 GCA_023268965.1 Crocinitomicaceae bacterium | reverse complement strand
TTAACACAGATTCGGGAAAATTATTTGAGAAAAACGACTCTTTTTTTGGTGCTGGCCATTTATTTGATTTTGACAAAGCGGGTTGGTTGTACTTCTCTAAAGAAATCTTCGATTTATTGTACCCGAGTTATGGCGATACCTACCCAACCTATAGTGGAAGTATTGGCATGACCTACGAGCAGGGCGGAAGTGGGCGCGCAGGCCTAGCGGTCATTACCCAAGTGGGCGACACCCTCAAACTCTCCGATCGCGTGGCGCATCATGTCACGACCGGGCTTTCTACTGTAGAAACCAGTGCCCGCAATGCCGACAAATTGGTTGCGGAGTATCAAAAGTTTAGAAAACAAAAAGATTTCAAATACGACAGCTACGTCATTAAAGGTAGTAATAACCAGATCGAACCACTTTTGGTACTACTCAGCAAAAACAATATCGATTGGCAAATGGTTTCTACCAGCACCCAAGCTTTGCCTGCCAAAGGTTTCCATTTCAAAACTGGTGTTCAGGAAGCATTTAAGTTAGAAATTGGCGACATCGTAGTCTCTACCCAACAAGAAAAAGGAACGCTCGTTTCGGTCTTGTTTGAGCCCCGCACCAAATTGTCTGATAGCCTCACTTACGACATCACGGCGTGGTCCATGCCTTACGCTTACGGTTTAGACGCCTACGCCGTTGAAGGTCAGTTAAAGGCCACACCTTTTGCAGCAACTGGCGAACGCAAATCTGATTTTTTGGCCGTGGAAGGTTTCATGGGCTATGCTGTTCGCTGGGAAACCATGCAAACTGCGCGCTTTTTAAATGCGGTGCAGCAAGCAGGCCTCAAGGTCTATTTTCATGAAAAAGGTTTCAAGCTCAAGGGCCAAACTTACGCACCAGGAACACTTCTTTTACTTGCTGGTGAAAACCAGCGTCCAGATTTCCATAAGATGGTCAATGATTATGCGGTGCGTTATCAAGTAGACATCAAGGGCTTGCTCACAGGAATGGTAGATCAAGGGCCAGACTTCGGTTCTTCTTCCGTTAAAATGGTGCCCAACCCGCGCGTTGGTATTTTAGCCGGCGATAGCTTTTCCTCTTTAAATGTCGGCGAAATCTGGCATTTCTTTGAGCAGCAATTGAACAAACCCGCGCACCTCATTTTTGAAGACGACCTCAATGGCGCGCTTTCAAGCCTCGACGTATTATTTGTACCTGAAGGTGGTTTTGATATCGCAGGCAACTCAGCCCTCACCAAGTGGGTGCGCGAAGGTGGCACTTTAATCGTGACCGGAGGCGCTGTAGACGCCCTCGCAGACCAAGAAGGTTTTGGTCTCAAACGCAAAGAAGGAAGTGCTGGGCCAAGCGCACCTGTAAGCTACGGCAACCAAGAGCGCGATCAAATCTCAGACAACATCATTGGCGCCATTTACCCTTGCGTCATGGACAACTCCAACCCAATGGCTTTTGGCTACAATTTTTACTACACCCTCCGCCAAGGCGCCAGCGTCTATGAGCTCGAAGGTAAGCCCGTCTTTGAACTAGAGAAAAATGCCCAAGCGGTCAACGGTTTTGTAGGCGCACGCGTCAAAAAACAACAATCCGAAGCCGATATCGCTGGCACAGTCCAATACGGCCGCGGCACTATTGTCTATTTGATCGACAACCCACTCTTCCGCGGCTTCTGGGAAAGTGGTAAATTAATGGTCGTGAATTCGATATATTTTGTAAATCAGTAAAAATATGATGCGACTTCTTGTACTCTTTTTGTTGTTCTCTGGGCTTTCTTTTGCTCAAAATTGGGCTCCCAACGGCGCGCAATGGCATTATTCTTACTACGGGTTTTTTCCTGGCTATGTGGATATCGCTTATTCTGGTGACACCCTTATTGATGGGCAAGTCACCAAAAAACTAACCAAAACTTTTCATGGCTTAGGTTGGGGTTTGGACGTTACGTCTTATAGCATTGGTACAGAATATACCTACGAAGCCAATGGCGTGGTCTATTTGCGCTACCAAAACCAGTGGGATACACTTTACAATTTCAATGCGCAAGTTGGCGAGAGCTGGCGCATGGCCAAGCAACCATTTACAAATGTAGCCACTCAAAATAGCCGCATTAAAATTTTAGCAACGGGCAATCTGATCATTAACAATGAAACCAGAAAATATTTAGTGGCAGAAAAATGTGATTCAAATAATATTTCTTTGGGATGGTTAAATGATACAATAATTGAAAATATTGGCTTCCTTCACGATTACTTGCTACCCTATGACCAATTCGACGGTGCTGTGGACGGCAACGAAGGAGGTCCTTTCCGCTGTTATTCGGATAACAACTTTGCTTTATACAAACCAAACTATTTAGAAGTTTGCGACTACATTATGGGGACCACAGAACTCGAAGGAAATGCTTCTTTCCAAATATTCCCGAACCCAGTTTCTGATCAAATCAATATCCCTGAATCATTGATTCAGCAATACAACCATTACCTCATTTTATCCAACGAAGGCAAAGTCATTCAAGAGGGTCAAACCACAACAATCCTTGACGTAGCCAACCTACCTGCCGGCAACTACACACTACTCATCGAAAACCAAACCCAAAAACGCTACGCGAAGGTGTTGGTGGTGAGGTAGCAAAAAAAATATTAATACAATATTCAATATTTCAAAACGTTGTATCTTTGTATCTCAACTTCGCTAATTATTAACTTAATTATGCTCCCTCTAGGATACTGTTCTAGAGGGTTTTTTTATTTATGCGTGTATCGTTTTTTATAGATGGCTTTAACTTATATCACTCTATACGTGATGTAGAAAAGGTAATAAAGTCAAAAGTGCGATGGCTAGATTTGACTAGTCTTTTGTCTTCATACCTAGAGCATTTATCAATAGATGCAAAACTTCAAGATATTTATTTCTTTACAGCAATCCGAAATCATGTAGCCAAGACAAATCCAGAATCTGTTCAGCGCCATCAAACGTACATAAAGGCTTTGGAGTCTTCAGGTATTCGAATTATTAAAGGAAAGTTTAAGCGTGGGCAAAATTTTTGTAAGGCCTGTAATAAGGTCAATGAGAAATATGAAGAAAAAGAAACAGATGTGCATATTGCCATAAAAATCATTGAAATGGCGATGACTAATAGTTTGGATGCTATCGTAATTGTTAGCGGAGATACAGACTTAATCCCAGCTGTTGATTTGGTTCGAAAGTATTTTCCAGATATAAGGTTGTACGTAATTTTCCCGTATAATCGGAAAAATTCTGCAATTCTCTCTAGAATTTCCGGTAGTTTTAAATTGAAGGCTGAGGCGTATAAAAGACATCAACTTCCTGAGCGAATTCAAAATCAAAGTAATTTGATTGTCAAGCCGAAAAGTTGGTGCTAAGTTAAAGATTACCTCCCCCTCTTCGCTAACGCTTGGTACACCACATGTTGGAGGTCGGTGCGGATGTTGAGGTCGCGGAGTTTCCAGTTGTCTTGGTTGGGGTGCACGCGGTTAGACAAGAAAATAAAGATGACTTTGTTTTTAGGATCGGCCCAAGCGAGGGTTCCGGTGAAGCCCGAGTGGCCAAAAGATTGCTGGGAGGCCAAGACGTCGCAGGTGCCACCTCCGCTTGCTGTGGGCCGATCAAAGCCGGCGGCGCGGCGGTTGCCCGGATACTGTTGTTTGGTGAATTCGGTGTAGGTGGCTGCAGTAAAGAATTGTTGCCCTGCCATTTCTCCTTTATTGAGAAAGAGTTGCATGATGTGCGCTAAACTCCAGGCGTTGGAGAAGATACCTGCATGGCCTGCTACGCCGCCTAACATAGCTGCGCCCGGGTCGTGCACATGGCCGCGCAAGAGTTGTTTGCGGAAAGCTTGGTCGTCTTCGGTGGGTACGATTTGTTGTTGGGAAAATTGACGGAGGGGTTGATACAAAATGCGGTTAAGCCCAAGTGGTAGGTAAATATTGCGCCGTAAGTAGCTTGCTTGACTTTCGCCGATGAGGCGCTCCAAGATGGGTTGGGTAAAATAATAGCAAAGATCTGAATACACATATTTTTTAGGACCAAGTTTAGAACCTAAAATTTGGGCATACATAGTGTCTTTAAAGCTTTTGTGGATGTACATGCCGTTTGCTACCTCTAGTGGAAAATCATCAGTTTGTTTATTTTGATAGATGCTACCTTTCCAGGTGCCGTTGGAAAGCGTGCGCCTATAAAAAGGAATCCAAGGAGTAAGCCCAGCCTGATGGGCCATGATTTCTCTTATTTTGAGTGCCGCAAATGGCGAAGCACCCACAACATCAGGGATATAACTGCCCAGGGTTTGATCTAAGTTGAACTTTCCTTTGGAATGTTGCTCCATGGCTAGTAGGGTAGAGGCGGCTATTTTGGTGACCGACGCGATGTCGTACATGGACTGCAGATCAATATCTAATGCATTGGTTTCATACCCTTGTTTGCCATAGGCCTTGTGCCAAATGACCTTATCTTCTACCGCCACGAGAAGCTGACAACCTGGATACGCGCCAGCGTCAATTCCTTTCTGCGCAATATCATCAATTCCTTTGAGGTCCGAAGTTTGGAGTCCGATCTCTTCAGGGCTAGAAATGCCGAGGCGTCCGTTGGCTTCTATGCCTGCTGCGCTGAGGCCTCCCATGAGTAATTGTGCAATTTGCGCCTGAGCAATCGGGTGGTTTTCGTGCGCTATAATGATGGCATCAAATAAGGAGGTATCCACATCCTTGATGATATCTTGCTCGCCAAATACGACAAGTATATTTTGGTCTGTGCTGTCTAGGAGTTCAACTTTTTCAGCGGCCCATTTCGGTATGTGATTGCTTTGAGGAGCTGCTGCATGTAAACTAAAAATGCAAATTTCGGGGTCGGTCAGGCCATAAAATTTAGAAACTGCTGCTGGAATTTGCAGTGAGTCGGCGGCATAAAAAGCCATTCTATCGGCATATAAACTAAGTGTTTCAGTGTAAACAGATGAATTACCACCCAGCGCCATACAGGCCATTTTTTGATCCAAACGACCCAGGGGCAATACCTGACCCTTGTTGCTCAGGATTTGAATCTGTTTTCTAAAACCAAGGATTTGCTCAGATTGAGGAAGTGTATTTAAATTAGACAATGGGGCTCCAATCCATTTGTTTGGAAGCTCATATTTGAACTTGGAGGTAGTTTGGATCGATTTTTCAATAGGGTAGAACCGCACTAAAGCAAAACCTAATAGAGCAACAACAAGTAAAGAAGAGAAGAGACGCATCCGTTTCATTTAGATCAAAACTAGCTATAATTCGGCGCTTTTCAAAACTCAAAGTGTAGTTCTGACACTTACTCTAATATAAGAAAAATACTTGAAAAAATCAAATTAAGTTCTCCACATTTTGAATCATATACTGTTTACAAAAACCTAATATAAATGATGGTTTGAGTGCTTCTTGCATCGTATTTTTGTGGCGTCCAATAACTCTAAAAAAGCAACATGGAATTACATGGAAAATTCGGTAGCAATGCCGACCTCTCCGCAAGTATTGGTTTGTCTGAAACAGGCGATCAATTCTGGAACCTCACTGCTGCAGAACTCATCGAGGACTGCATCATACTTGGCGAAGGCATGTTGACTGATACGGGTGCACTCGCTATAGAAACAGGCGAATTTACCGGCCGCTCACCCAAAGATCGATTCATTGTTAGAGATGCCATTACTGAAAATACCGTTTGGTGGGGCGATGTCAATATTGGATTTGAACCCGCGCAATTCGATGCCCTTTACGAGCGCATGAAAGCACACCTAGCGGACCAAGACCTGTATGTTAGAGATGTCTATGCATGTGCAGATCCATCTTATCGTTTAAATATCCGTGTGGTGGCAGAATTACCTTGGTCTAGCTTATTTGCACACAATATGTTTTTGCGCTTAGAGGCCAAAGAAATCGAGAACTTCCTGCCTGAATGGCATATCGTGTGTGCGCCTAGTTTTTTAGCAGACCCTGCAATTGACGGTACGCGTCAACACAACTTTGCCATCCTCAATTTTACCAAAAAGATGATTCTCATTGGTGGCACGGGCTACACGGGTGAAATCAAAAAAGGTATTTTTTCTGCTTTAAATTTTATCTTGCCGCACGAAAAGAACGTGCTGTCTATGCATTGCTCTGCCAATATTGGGCAAGATGGCGACACCGCTATTTTCTTTGGTTTGTCAGGTACTGGTAAAACCACGCTTTCTTCAGATCCGAACCGCCGCCTCATTGGCGACGACGAGCATGGTTGGAGCGCCAACACCGTTTTCAACTTTGAGGGTGGCTGTTATGCCAAAACCATAGACCTTACAAGAGAAAAGGAGCCACAAATCTACGACGCTATACGCTTTGGTGCTTTACTCGAGAATGTGGGTTTTCCGCAGGAATCCTCAACGCCAGACTACACCGATAGCAGTATTACTGAAAACACACGCGTATCGTATCCGATTCAGCATATTGACAACATCGCAGTGCCATCAATTGGGGCTGCACCAAAAAATATATTCTTTTTAACTGCAGATGCCTTTGGCGTATTGCCTCCAATCTCTAAACTGACCAAAGCGCAAGCAATGTATCACTTTATGTCTGGTTATACTGCCAAAGTAGCCGGTACTGAAGTAGGAATTACAGAGCCTACCACAACTTTCTCTGCAGGGTTTGGTGCCGCCTTTTTGCCCTTGCATCCTGCAAAGTATGCCAAATTACTTGGCGATAAATTAGAGGGCACAAACATTAATGTTTGGCTCATTAATACAGGGTGGTCTGGAGGTTCTTATGGCGTGGGCTCAAGAATGAAATTAGCATACACACGCGCCATGATTACAGCAGCGCTAACAGGTAAGCTTAATAATGTTGCCTACGAGCAAATACCTGTCTTTGAATTGGCATTCCCTAGCGTTTGTGAAGGCGTCCCGACCGAACTACTCAATCCACGTAATACTTGGGCCGATAAAGCGGCCTATGACGACACCGCCGCAAATTTAGCCGCAAAGTTTGTCTCTAATTTTGAAAAATTTGCTACCCAAACAGATCAAGCTATTTTGGCAGCAGCACCTAAAGTACTAGTGTAGTTCCTCCTTTCCATCAGTCAACAATTTTGGAAAGTAGTAGGGCCGCGAAAGCGGCCCTTTTTTATGCATGTAATATGTATGCAAATCAGAGCTGTGTGGAAAAATGTTCGTTTGATCTTCGTGCACAAAAAAAGCCCTGACCAAACGGACAGGGCTTTGCAAATATGGGTTTATAGACGGCTTAACGCTTGTGCATTCCTTCGTCAGATACAGTTAATTTTTTGCGGCCTTTTTTACGACGTGCAGCCAATACACGACGACCGTTTTTTGTGGCCATGCGGCTACGGAAGCCATGTTTGTTTCTTCTTTTTCTTACCGATGGTTGAAACGTTCTTTTCATGTCGTGTCGTTATTTGTAATGTTTTTGGGAATGCAAAGATACTATATTTTTTAGAATTTCAAATTCTTTCGACAAAAATCATCAAAAAAAGCAACTGCCACAATAAAGCAAGTTAAATTTGTAAAACAAAGCTCCTTTGCCATGATGAGACCCAAAAAAAATAAAGCATCCAAAGTGAAACTGACCAAAGAAAGTTGGCGCAAAGCAGCTAGATTTTTACGCTACTTGAAGCCATATGCTTTTACCTATTTCATTGGTTGGATTTTTTTGGTTTTGAGCACATCGGCTGGTTTGGTGTTTCCTTACCTCATGGGCAAGTTGTTGGGTAGTTCAAATCCCGTAGGTAATCCAGACCAAGCTGTTCATTTACTTGACCTTTCGAATGTCAATCAAATTGCCTTGGCGCTTTTTATTCTATTCTTTTTTCAAAGTGTATTTTCTTTTGTTCGGGTAGTGTTGTTTAACAATGTGACTGAAAATGCCCTACGCGACATGCGCAATGATGCCTTTGAGCGTTTAGTTTACATGCCAATGGATTTCTTTAATCGGCAGAAGGTAGGTGAACTGACCTCTAGAGTGGCCTCAGACATCACCCAAATTCAAGAAGTGCTGCGTACTACCATTGCGGAGTTTTTCCGTCAAATCATCATCGTTTTTGGTGGAATTGCATTTTTGTTTTTCATCTCTTGGAAGTTGTCCTTGATCATGTTAGCTACTGTACCGGTGATGGCTATTATTGCTGTATTTTTTGGTCGCTACATTCGCAAATTAAGTAAAGAAGCACAAGATTATATTGCCACCTCTAATTCACTCTTAGAAGAAGCCTTGAGCGGAATTGCCAATGTAAAGTCTTTTACAAATGAATTATTTTTACTTGGCAAATACAAAAAAAGCACCCAGCAAACCCGAGACCTCAATGTGCGAAGCGGAATTTGGCGCGGATTGTTTGTTTCTTTCATCATATTCTGTTTGTTTGGAGCGATTGTTTTTATTGTTTGGAAAGGCCTACTCATGACCCAAGGGCCCCAACCCGAATTGGCTACAGAGGGTTTTTATCAGTTTGTATTGTTTACCATCATGATGGGTGCTTCAATTGGCTCTTTACCCGACTTATATGCTAGTGTACAAAAAGCCGTCGGTGCCACAGAAAACTTGCTCGATTTGCTTCAAGAAGAAACTGAACTAGCTCAGCGAAGTGCTAACGATGAATTACAAATGACAGGGGCTCTACAATTTAAGGATGTTGTTTTTTCGTATCCTCAGCGCTCGGATATTAGCGTATTGAAAGGGATCAACTTTAGTCTTGCACCCAATCAAACTTTGGCCTTGGTGGGGCAGAGTGGTTCAGGTAAATCAACGATTGCTAATTTAATCTTGCAATTTTACAAGCCCAATGCAGGAGAAATTCTTTTTGGCGAATATGCTGCAGATGCTTTGAATCTTCACCATTTGCGCAAGCAAATTGCTGTGGTGCCACAAGAAGTATTGCTTTTTTCTGGCAGCATATTAGAAAACATTCGTTTTGGGCGCCC
>JALRJE010000041.1 GCA_023268965.1 Crocinitomicaceae bacterium | reverse complement strand
TACCAGCCGCTATACCAGTTACGACACCCGTAGAGTTCACGGTTGCAATTGCTGTGTTGCTAGAGGTCCAAGCACCTCCTGAAACGGTTGAAGCGAATGTCGTAGTTGAACCAACACAGATACCTTGTGTTCCTGAAAGGGTTCCTGCAGAAGTGCCATTCGAAGCATCTAAAATTGTTGCTGTCCCGGTAACAACAGCCGGATTAGACGTAGTACTTGGCGTTCCAGTAAATGAACCAATTGCATTTCCAAAGGCTAAAGAGAACAACCTTCCTGATGAAGACCCTGTGTATCCCAAACGAAACTCAAAATCATGTATTGGGTCAGCATAATCTGCAACAAAAGATGCAGTGTTTTCAAAAGTAATACCAGACAATGAGTTTGAAATACCGAAAAATCTGGTAAATCCTGGTCGAAAATTTTGTGTTATTGTTAATCCTGTAGGTGAACCAACTTGATAGTTTGAAAAACTTTCTAGTTCGACAAATTCTGATACTGAAGAAGATGCGCCATCAACATCTACTCCTGTTACAAAGAAGTTTTCCAGTGCTACGGCAGTATTTGTGCCTGACTGGAAAAATTTAATTTCAAAATCTACATAACTTCCAGAGCTACTTGTAGAGCCTATTTCAGGCTGAAATCTTTCTGAATTAGATGCGTTATTGTCAAAAACAAAACCTGATGCTACACTCGATTTTGCCTTGATAGTTATTTGCGCATCAATAGCTTGTCCAGATATGGTTATAGCATTCGTTTTTTTATACACTGCATTCACCGCTCCTGAAGAGCCAGAAATTAATGCTAAAGAACTTAGGTTTATCGTTTGATAATTGACATTGTATACGGACATTCCGTTTAGAGAGGCGGCAATTGGTGTAACTGATAAAACAACAGATTCGTTTGTTTCTGTAACGACATCGTTGATCAACGGAGTTCTCACTAAGATTTGCCCTGAATTAGGTAAAGTGACACTGTTTTGATAAATAGCCCAAACAGAGCCATTGTACCATTCTAAGTTTGCTTGACCAAGTGTTGTGTTTGTATTTGAACCGTAATCAACTCCTCCACCAGTTGCATTCGTACTAGATAGCGCTAACTGAATATTTTGACCAGGAAGTCCAGATACAGTATACTGTAAATGTGTAGCACAACCCTCGATAAAAGAACCCCCAGTCACCACCGGTGTGCTATTTTCATTATCAATAATTGTTATTACCCCTGCACCATCTAAAATCGAAGCATTTGTAGGGTCTGTAAGCGTTATGTTAATAGTTTCGGATGTCTCAACTAACGCATCATCTGTAATTGGAACCGTAAAAGTCCTTGACGTTTGACCTGCAGCAAAAGTGAGTGTTCCACTTGTAGCTGTGTAGTCTGAACCAGCTGTAGCAGTTCCGTCTGAGGTAGTATATATTACAGTAATTGAATTTGTGCTTGATGCTGAAAGCGTTACAGTTACCGTAGCAGTTCCTGCACTTTCGTTAACTGTTACATCTGCTACAGATAATTTTGGAAATGTACCTAAATATGCGTTTAAAGCTTCTAGCAGTCCATTTGTAGCGGCATTTCCTGTTACAGTACCTGGTACTGGAGAGATGCTTAAAGTATTTCCGTTGAAAACTAATCCAATATATTTGGTATCCGTTATTGTATAAGTTGAAGAGCCGTTAAAGCTGTTTGTAGCTAAAGTTGCTGTCGTTCCTGCAGTAGGTTGGAACACCATTACATATGGATTATTTCCAGAAGGTGAGCGCCACTTTATAAAACCATTAATCGTATGTTCTACACCACTATTGTCGGTAATTAATACCATTCCAATGATATCATTTCCCTGTGCAGTAAAGATATTTGATGACGAGTTTTGGGCGAACTGAACGTTTGTCCAACCTAAACCGCCCGTACCGGAATGATAATAACAATTGGTAGCATTGTTGCTTCCTCCGTTGTCACCAACGAATCCATTACTGAATGGAACGGTAATTAAATTCTGCGAAACCGCTAAAAAAGAAATGCTTGCAAAGAGAAATGTAAGTAGCAATTGTTTGCTACGGATGAGTAGGATTGTTTGCATAAATATAGAATATTTACCAAAGGTAGGTTCATTTGTAAAAACCGCAAAAAACCGCACCTTTTTAAACCTATAAATCTATACGAATTCTATATAATCTACCTACTGATTTTCTCCGTTGCATACGGAAATTCTTCTAACAATTCGCCTGAATAGTAGAAGTCGTAGGCTACGCCACCGAAGGTATATTCTTTGTCGCGGATCATGAAATTGGAGCCGCCAACAGCGGGGTTCTTTTTGGGTTTGGATTTGTTGTAGCCTAGGTTGAATATAGAGGCCAAGATTTCTGGACGGTCATCAATGGGGTAGCCTGCTTTTTGCCATTGCGTTGCAATTTGGCGAATAAAAATCCCAGCGTAGAGGTAAGAATAGTAGTGGTCTTTGTATTGAACCAAGCGCTTTACCCGCAGGCTCATGGTGTCGTTGTGCTGGTTGTTATAGTTGATGGTTGAGTCGTAATCGAGAATATGTTCATATTTGCTGCCGCAATAATAAGGACTCTTAGGATCTTTGAGGTAATATTCGATATTTTGTGCGGTGCGCTCTTTGATGCCAGTTACACCGTAGGATAAGTTGGTTTCTAGAGCCAGTGTTTTGAGTGGGGCAACTACATTCTTAAAGCGCTCTCTTCTCGAGTTAAAAAGTCTGACTTGCTCACCCACCAAACAAGCCACAATCATTCGAGGCTCAACACCACAAGCCAACGCTGCTGAGTCGATGTACTTTTTATCTTTGGTTACGGCTTCTTTGAAATAAGACCACTCAATGAAATTCATCCATTCAAAAGCATTACCACCTTTGGCCATGTTCTGATTGTTGCTTTTGGATAATATGTCACGCAGTCTTTTTTGATAGGTTTTGTTGTCTTTGAGCTTGAGGTCTAGCGCTGCAAGCATCTGCAGGGCAATTTTTTCAGATTTGGACTGCGACCACGCTTCGAGAATGACCCGCGCATTTTTTGGATAATATTCATTAACCAAATTGATACGCTGCAAGATTTCATTACGATATTTGATCAAAGAGGTACTATCTACCTTGAAGTCTTGGTTGTATTTGTCGTGCATTTCTTGAAAATAGCGGTTGTTGCTGTCAACAAGGCCTTTGTCGTCGGTGAGGCGCAGCTTGAGTGCAACAAAAACACCAACTAGAACTACTCCATAGGCCGCAAACCCGTATAGCGCAATTTGATATGGTATTTTAAACCATTTGCTTTGAAGTAAACGTTTCATGTATCAAATTAAGAACGGCACTTATACGCAACGTGCATTCTTTAGTTACAAATTGCGTTTTTCGCAACAGTTTCATTTTACTACCTTTGTTTTATGGCACTCATTAAAGCATGCAGAGGGAATTCTCCTCAAATTGGCCCCGATTGTTTCTTGGCAGAAAACGCCACCGTAGTTGGCGACGTCATCATGGGCGAACAATGTTCG
>JALRJE010000106.1 GCA_023268965.1 Crocinitomicaceae bacterium | reverse complement strand
TTAACATAAATAATAAAGGAACATGCCAGCGCTCTGCCCAAGCATGTTCGTCATGCCCCGCTCCTTCTACAATAGCCTCCAAAAATCTTGGATTTTGCGAGTGATATCCTACCCTTGCTAATGTCGTTAATAATTGCTCATGGTACGGTTTGTACAAACCATCTAAATTTTCAGTGCCTCGATCTATGTATAGAAAATGGTGTTTATCTGCCCTTAAATTCTTTTCCAAATATATATTGAAAGGTACCACTAGTGCTTCAACCATTCCCTCTTCAAACATTCCGTAATTGATCATTGGTGTATGGATTGACAAACAAGCCGCTCCGCCAAATAACTTCGGTTGCTCACAGAGTGCATACAGGGAGATAAGTCCGCCCATACTCGAGCCCATCACCATCCTGTCTTTGGTGCGCTTACCAACTCGAAATTCTTGTTCGATAAACGGAACCAAAGTTTGCGCTATCCAGTTCAAGTAGGCATCGGCCTTTAATGCTCCGTTCCAAAGTTTATCCATCAATAAATTCAGGTAAGATTCAGGCATAAGCGCGGCCACTTTTTGCGGAAAAAACTCTGCATACCGATTTGGGGGGTCATTATGAATACCGACCACAATAAACGGTTCATGAGCAAAGCGCGCTAGCGTTGTGTTGTATACCTCATCAATTTTCCACTCCTTCTTATTCCAAGTTTGTGTGCTGTCAAAGAGCATTTGGCCGTCGTGCATGTACAACACCTTTAGCTCTTTTTTTTCTTTGCAACTGGCAGGGATAAAAACATCAACTTGCCTTGTCGTATCTTCGAAAGGTAGAGAAAAACGCAGCAACTCGCCCCCACTTACTATATAGGAATGCGCAATAGGCTCAATGCGCTGAGCTCCTACCCAAACTTCTATAAAAACGAAACATAAAAAAAACAAATAAGTACGCTGCATCTTTTTTTGACAAGAATAATGGGTTTCTACCAATGTTGCGCATACATTGGCTATTTTTGTGGAAAAAATCTTCGGATGAATAAACTTCTCTCTTCTCTTTTTTCCATGCGCTTGGCAAGCCTTGGCTTAATTGCCTTTTTAGTGGCTATTGGTTTGGCTACATTTATTGAATCCGTACACGGGATCCAAGCCGCTAAAATCACCATCTACAATGCCCTGTGGTTTGAATCTTTATTGCTCTACTTAACGCTGGCCTTGGTTTCAAATATTTTCAGGTACAAAATGATCAGCCGGCAAAAAATTGCCATGCTCAGTTTTCACTTATCTTTTATTGTCATTCTCGCCGGTGCAGCTATCACTCGCTACATTAGTTTTGAAGGCCAAATGATCATCCGAGAAGGTTCGAGCAGCAATTTTATCTATACCTCAGATCCGTATGTGCTCATCAACGCACAAGATATCACTCAAAAAAATGGTGCAACAGTCCTACAAGCTTGGAAAACATACCTCAGTGAATTCACCAACAATGACTTTGATTACCAAACCAATCTTGGCAAAAAAGAAATTTCTATTCGCTATATTGACTTTATGTCGGACCGAGTTGACTCTCTGCAAATCAATCAAAAGTTCAAAGAAAATGCACTAGAGCTGGTCACCGACGGTATGCGCTCCAATTACCTCACAGAAAACGACGTTTTCATGGTGGGGCAAACCCCGTTTTACCTTTCCGCAGCTCGACCAAGTGCACCTAATCAAGCGCCAGGAATTTATTTACACGTCAAAAAAGGACAAGTTTGGGTTTATCCAAGCGTTGCCATCAAATCGTTACCAATGAGTGAAATGCAAAAGGTGCGTGCAAGCGGACAAGCACCCGCAGATAGCCTTTACAAAGAATTTCCGCTCAACGAATGGTCTGAATTTGCTCCGCTCACCCTTTACTTGGTTGGTGGTCAGCAAGTAGTATTCAAGCGGCTCATTCCGCACGCTAAAAAAATGTTGGTTAAGGCAGCAAAGAAAAAAACAGGAAAAGATTACCTCACCGTAGAATTAAATGACGGTAAAGCCACTAAAAAAGTCATTTTAGAGGGTGGCGTAGGCCAATATCCAAAACCAGAGCGTTTTGCCATGAACGGTGTTGTGTATCAATTAGAATACGGCGCCATTCAAAAAAATATTCCTTTCGCTGTGCGTTGCCGCGACTTCACACTCGACAAATATCCTGGCTCTAATTCTCCGTCTTCTTTTGAAAGCGAACTCACTATCGAAGACCCGCGCAATAACGTCAAGTTAGACAGAAAAGTATTTATGAATAACGTCATAGACTACGACGGCTACCGCTTTTTTCAGTCCTCTTATGAACTAGACGATCCGAACACCCCGGAAAACGAAGAAGGCACTGTACTGAGTGTCAATCACGACTCCTTGGGCACGAACATCACCTATATTGGTTATTTATTAATGGCGCTTGCCATGGTGCTTTCCTTATTTGCTCCAGCTGGGCGCTTTCAATTCCTCAATGAACAACTTCAAAAAATCAAACTGAAAAAAGCCAGCTTAGGAATTGTCATTTTATTATTGACAGGCAACGTCTTGGCGCAGCACAACCATGTAAAAAAACCCGTTCATCACGAAGTTACAACGGAACACGCAGATGCCCTTGCATCTATGCTTGTCCAAGATTATGAAGGTCGAATCGTTCCCTTTCACACGCTCGCAGATCAACTCACAAGAAAACTAACTTATAGTAACAAGTACAAGAACCTAAATGCTGTTCAATTTATCTTGAGTTTGCACATGTACCCCTCCTATTGGGCAAGCCAACCCATTATTCAGGTGCCGAGAAGTTTAAGAGAAGCGCTCAAACTCAAGGAATTTGAAAGCATCATGTCGCTCACGTCAAAAGATTCAGAATTCAAATGGATGGCACAGTACAAAACTGCACACCAAAAATTAGAGTCTAAGCGGAATGAATTTGATAAAAAACTCATCAAGCTCAATGAAAAATACGAAGTGGCCAACAACATTTTTATGTGGCAATTTATGCGCGTGATTCCAGCTAAGAACGACCCTAACAACACCTGGTTTGTACCGCTCAGTATTGAACTAAGTCAAAAAGATACGCTTTCGTCTAAGTTATTTGTGAACTATTTGGCAGCCGTACACCAGGGTGGCCAAAACCACTCTTTTGGCGCTGCCGAAGACCTCCTGAATCAATTCAAAAAATACCAGCGTAGGGCCGGAAAGGCGGTTGCACCATCTGAAAAGGTAGTAGGCTATGAAATCAGTTACAACAAAATGCAAATTTTCAAGCGTTCTTATCAGCTTTATCTTTTGGGTGGTTTTTTACTATTAGTGGTCTTCTTTGTCGGTATTTTCTTTCGATCCGAAAAATCACTCCGTGTTCTTACTTGGCCAAAGCGCATTTTAATTGGGGTTACTGTAATCACTTTTGTCTACCATGGAATTGGCCTTGGTTTGCGCTGGGCAATCTCCGGCCACGCACCTTGGAGCAATGGATATGAAGCCATGGTCTTTATTGGTTGGGTCACCATGATTGCAGGGTTTGTCTTCGCCAAGAAAAACCAAGTTGTTTTGGCGAGTGCTGCTGTGCTTGCAGCCCTCATGTTATGGGTGAGTGAAATGAACCTCATGGATCCTGAAATCACGCCTCTGGTACCAGTACTTAAATCCTATTGGCTCATGATTCACGTTGCTATTATTACCGGAAGCTACGCCTTTCTTGGATTGGCTTGCATCCTCGGACTCATCAACATCAAATTGTATCTTTTGCAAACGATGAAGAGCGCTACTTTGATTCGGCTCAATATTCAAGAAATATTGTTCTACATCTACTTTTTATCGTAGATAAAATTGTGTTTTGAAAATCGTCTCGTGCATGTGACCAAAACTTACCTGAAGATAAAATTAAAAAAATACTTCTACTTGAAGGCTCTTCGATAGTTTTAAGTAATGCATTTGATGCTTCTTCGGTTAATGATTTTACGGGAGGAAAAATTACTACTTTATATTTACCCTCAATTGGTGAGAGGCTGTCTTTATTAATAACATCTCTAATATCTTCAACTCCTAAAGTGTTTAGATTTTCAGAATCTATAATCTTGATATCAGGGTGATCAGCATAATCTTTTGTATCAAAAGCTAATAACATTGCAAACATTTTTGCTTGCTTAACTAACTCAGATGAAAAATTCGAAAATAACAAATAGGAGTGAAATGGTGATTCTACTTCTTGTGTTAATTTTTTATTTACTGTTGTCAATTTCTAACCAGTTACAAATGGCCTCTAT
>JALRJE010000067.1 GCA_023268965.1 Crocinitomicaceae bacterium | reverse complement strand
CTGAACCTTCTATCGAAGAAGCATCTCTCCAAGAGACAACAATTCTTGAACCTTCTATCGAAGAAGCATCTATCCAAGAGACAACAATTCTTGAACCTTCTATCGAAGAAGCATCTATCCAAGAGACAACAATTCTTGAACCTTCTATCGAAGAAGCAACTATCCAAGAGACAACAATTCCTGAACCTTCTATAGAAGAAGCAACTATCCAAGAGACTGCGGTTCCTGAACCTTCTATAGAAGAAGCATCTATCCAAGAGACAACAATTCCTGAACCTTCTATTGAAGAAGCATCTCTCCAAGAGACAACGGTTCCTGAAACTTCTTTCGAAGAAGCAACTATCCAAGAGACAACAATTCCTGAACCTTCTATCTCAGCACCTGAAACAATATATCCAAAGAACGAGAATATAAAACCGGATCATACGAATCTTACGCAACGGGTCAATGAATTTACACAACAATTTGAGGCGCTTTCTAATTTGAACGATTGGGATATCAATCAACTCCCGGTACTGGAGCGCGTGGGGCTCTCCAATGAAGAATTGGATACTTTAGCCTTGGCATTAAGGCTTCCTTCGTCCAAAAACAATGCTCCCCAGGTTTTAACCAATAATATGCTAACTACTGAAGCAGAAATTCAGGGCTACATCAATTATGTAGCAGAGCGTCGGGCTTTTGAACAAACCAAGGAAGAATTGCTTCAAAATCAGATTGCTATTAGAGCATTAGAAGAGAATTATGAGCCTCAAGCACAACAAAAACTCCTTGATTTACTCGTTTCCCAAACTGCTCTTTTAGCACAATTGAGCAATCAAAAACAAAACTTACTTCAGGTAGAAAATCAAGCTCAACTAGAAGCTCTTATGTTGGATAATTATAAGCCAGAAGTTACAACCTTAGCAAGTATGGGCCAGACAGCTTTTGGGCAAGCAAGCGCAAAACCAACCACTTCTTTTCAAAGGCAACAAATACCGACAAATTTAGCTCCTTTGCCCGTTGGGTTGCCGTGTCCAGAAGGATTGGTCTTTCGGGTTCAGGTAGGCGCCTTTAGAAAACCTGTTCCGGCAGCGCGTTTTAGAGAATTTACACCCGTAGATGGCCAAGTACTCGCCAATGGCCTGACGGTTTACATGGCTGGATATTTTCAGAGCTCCACAGAGGCACTGCAACAACAAAAATTGATCCGAACGCTAGGTTACACCGATGCTTTTGTGGTAGCCTACCAGAACTGTACGCGCCTGAGTTTAGCTCAGGGCCGTGCGCTTGAAAAACAAGTCGTAACATCCACCACAAATATTGCCGAACAAAGTAGCAAATTTGCCGGGCCCGGTCAAGGGCTCTATTATAGTGTTCAAGTTGGCGTTTATAACCGCCCACTCACCAGTGAAGCTCAATTGGGTTTAAACGAACTCATAGAAGCCCGAACCGCTAAAGGTCAGTATCGATACGCAAGTGGAAAGTTTGCCAATATACAGGAGGCCAAGACCCGCCAACAACAAGCGGTGGCTAAAGGCATTACGGATGCATTTATTGTGGCCTATTATGATGGAAAGCGCATCGATTTAGCACAGGCCAAATTACTTTCTCAGTCTGGAATTCAATTTGAAACATTTCAAACAGTGCAGCCTCAGCAAGTCTTCACTGCACAATTGCAACAGCAAATTCAAACGTTGCAAATTCCTGAGATGAAAAAGGTGATTTTACCAGATCCTATTTCTCGATACGAAATCAGGTGTTCTGATTGCCCTAGCGAACTCAGTAGGTACAATAGAGTCGGTATTTTCATTTACGACGACCAAAAAGAATTGATTATCTCTGCGGTTCAAAAAGAATCGCAATGGGATTTGGTTCAGCAAATGTACCTGAAGGAGATGCGCAAACGCAATGCAAGCCTTAAGGGCGCTACACAGACACTTCTCCTAGAGCAGCGTAATTTAGACGGTGCGTTTATGGATTGGATGCTCAGACAACACAACGGTTATGAATTGTTCAAAGATGAACAGGGGCAATTACAGCTGAGGTATATTTTACCTCTTCAAGAGTAATTAATTACTGAATAGTTGATTGAGAATGAGGTCAATCGTTTGGGCGCGCGCATTGGGTAAAGGCCCGAGCGCATCTAAATTGAGTACGCCCAATTGCGGGTCGAGTAGGATGTAAGCTGGGGCACTCGTCCAAGAAAGTTGCTGCCATATCGGATGGGATTTCGAAAAGGGAACGCGCTGCCAATTTGCACCCTCAAATGCTTTTTGATCTGCTTTTGTCCAGGTTTGTTCACTGGGGTAAAGGGTAACGACTTGCAATTTATCTTCGTAGCGTTTTGCCAAGCGTTGCAGGGCCGCCATTTCTGCGATGCATTTTTGATTAGCTGGTATGTAATGATGTAAATAAATATACCTACCTGGCTTTAGCGTGATGTTTAGTTCGTTAACTACATAGTTTTTATCCCAATAAGAGCCGTTGCTCAGTTTGCTATATTCGAGCCAATAGAAATTGGCGGCGTTGCGAAGGCCAGATTGGCGTCCTATACGAGCTAAGGCTTTGAGAAGTTGTAGCGTGCCAACCTGATCTATCCGCTTGTTTTGATGGTATGCTAATATTAAGTCTAGTGCAACGAATTCTGCCCATTCAGGGCTATAAATATAGGGGTCTTTGACGAGGGTGGCCAACAGTAATTCTAGGTTGGTGTATTGGAGTGCGGATTCAATAGCCGTATATGTGTTTTGATCTACTTGCGTCTCGAATTTTTGGTAGAAGGTGCGTGCATATTCGATGAGTTTTGGTTGGCTGAAATCAACAGTATCTGTTTGGAGGTAGAAATTGTATTTGTCTTCCTTAGTAGGGCCGCCAACGACTGAAAAATTATCTATGGTTAAGCCAATGCTATATTTGATGTATTCTTGTAAAAACGTGTTGGTGTCATTGCCATAAACGGCAGCTGCTTCTGCTTTAAAAGCCAATATTCTGAGGATGAATTCTTCGCTTCTGAGGTCTTTGAGTTGATAGATATCGGCAATATAGTTGTCCATCCAGGCCTCAAATCCTAAGATTCTATAATTGATATCATTGGAATCCAAATTATAAAAAAGGAGTTCGATTTCTTGTTCGGCTTCATTGTAAAACCCCTGTTCTGTTTCGGGTAGTTCTAGGATATATCTCGAACGAGGTTGGGTATAGAGTAGACCGCATTTGCTGCCACTACAAATTTGAATGGTGCTGATTGTCGGTAGCGCTAGTTCGATGTTGAAAATACCCATGCTATCGAGCGTAACGGTTTGCAACCATTTTTTTTCTTTAGTGAATTGATTGGTGAGCTCATAGATGTTAAGTTCTTGCTCATTCAAAAATGAAAGACCACGTATTTGAACTTGACTCCATAATGGAGTACAAAAGAGAAAGCAGCCAAAAAGAAATCTGAGGTTCACGTGCATCAAACGAGGAGCTCAGGTTTGGTTACAAATGGAGAAATATCGGCACCGTTTTGATGCATTTCTCTGATGATACTGGAGTTGATAGCGCTGTGTGCTTGTGCGGTTAAGAAAAAGACGGTGTCAATTCCCGAAATGGCATGGTTCATATGGCCAATACTGCGCTCATATTCGAAGTCTTTGGCATCGCGCAGGCCTCGAACAATATGTGTAGCACCTATTTCTTTACAAAATTCAACGGTTAGTTTCTGAAAAGAGGCCACCTGAATTTTGTTATTTGTGGCAAAAAGTACACTGATATGTTCTATCTTTTTGTCAGTAGCAAAAAGTCCTTGTTTTTTGGAATTGATACCAACACCAATGATTACTTCATCGAATAAACTAAGTGCTTGGTGAACAATTGCTTCATGGCCTTTGGTAAAAGGATCGAAGCTTCCAGGGAAAAGGCAGCGTTTCATATCTTATGCTTGAAAAAACTAAAATAAACATTTCCAAAATTTCGGCAAGCATCGAATTGTGGTACGGCTGAAAAATCATGTTGTTTGCCATGCTCAATAATGAGTATTCCGGTAAGGCTCAAAAGTTCTTTTTCAAAAATGGTGGCAATGAGTTCTTTGTGGAATCCTAAATGATAAGGTGGATCGGCAAAAATGAGGTCGTACTGGGTGTTTTTTGCATTGCGACAATAAATGACACAGTCCGATTTATAAACCTGCATTTGTTCGGTAATTTGAAGCGTCTGAACATTTTGTTTGAGGTATTGCACACAGCGCGGATGGCTGTCTATGGCTAACAAATGCGCAGCTCCGCGGCTCACAAATTCAAATGAAATATTGCCTGTTCCTGCACACAGATCGAGTACGCGAATATCTTCTAGATCGACCATGTTTGCCAGCATATTAAACAGACCTTCTTTGGCGTAATCTGTGGTGGGTCTAGAAGGAAAGCCCGGCGGTGTGGCAAAGCGTTTGCCTTTTAATGATCCTCGAATGATGCGCACAAAATTTGTTTTTGGTAAGTTGGGGTGTTGTAAAATATTGTCTGGTAGTGTTCGAAATCTTTAAATTGCTTGAGGAGCGCCTCAAAACTACTGAAGTCAAAATGAGCGCTTGCGTCGTAGAGGTCGAGTTGCACATGGTCAGGCAACTGAAGCTTCTGTTGTTGAGCCAAAAGAAAATATAGAATATCGCTGACTTGTTGGTATTCGTTGGTTGTGCAACTCAATAATTGCCGCTCCTTGAAACACAGCAAGACAAAATGAGATTTTTCAATGAGTAGTGCAACACGATCTGTTGCGTTATTTGCTTTCAAGTACTGAATTTGGTGCGCAATGCTATGTTTAACCAGCGTTACTTGAAGTTCATATTTAGCGTAGTCGTAGAGCCATACAGGGATACTGTAAATAAAGACGAGGTCGAGGGCTTCTAATATTTGATAGTTGAGGAAATATTGGCTTGGCAATGGACCATGGTTGAGTTGGTAGTAGGCCGTTAGCTGAGTGGGGTCAAAGAGTGCTCTTGGGAAGAGCGTGTAGTCCGGGCCAAACCAAAAACAAGATCCAAGCGTGTTTTTTAAGAGTGCATCTTTGATTGGGTTTGACATGCGCTCTTTGGCAAAAGGTTTATCCATATCTAGTGGATAGCTTGAATCTAATACGCTCGTTTGCGTCTGTTCGAGCATTAATAGTGTTGAATCGGAATAATGAAGTACCAAACGCGACATAGCTTGTTTATAAGTCTTTTGGTTAGTGGCCTAAGTGCAAAGCTACAATATTTAATTTTGTTAATGCGCAGAACGCCTCATTGATGACCCAGCAACTGATTTTTACTTCCGATCAAAACCAAGCTTTTGAACAATTCTTGGTCTTTTTGCGTGCCCATGAGGCAAGAAAAGTTTGGGTGCTAACAGGTTTTGCCGGCACTGGTAAATCGACACTTATTGCGCATATTGTCAGGCAAATGCACCAAGAAAAGCTCTCTTTTAAATTATTGGCGCCAACAGGGCGTGCAGCAAAGGTGCTTTCCAATTATGCGGGTTTTCCTGCAAGTACCATTCACCGACACATCTACTTTTCCGGTGGCGAATTAAGCAACCAAGGTCTATCTTTGGCTAAAAACTTGCACAAGAATACGCTGTTCTTTGTAGATGAAGCTTCAATGCTTCCGGCAAGCGCTTCCTACGAGGCCAACAACGTATTAGAAGACCTACTCAATTACGTTTACGGCGGTGAAAATTGTCATTTGGTCTTTATTGGAGACCCCGGGCAGTTGCCACCCGTCGGTCAAGAACACAGTATTGCCCTTTTACCCAAATTATTCTTGGAGGCCTTTCCATCGTTGTTCATATGGCATAGTCATTTGAGTCAGGTGGTGCGGGTAAAAGAAAATTCAGGTATTCTTTCGGTGGCTACTTTTCTGCGTCAAAAGCAAACCTACACACTTCCCATACTTCCAAAACTTAAAAATCTAGAGGATGCAACCGTGCTTCAAATTCATGGAGGTGAATTTCAAGATTATTTGGAGCAATCTATTGCCGATGTAGGAACAGATGAAACCATCTTATTGACCTTAGCTAATAAACGGGCCAATCAATGGAATTTAGAAATACGAAATCGCCTGTTTTACAGAGAAGAGGTATTGGAGAAGGGCGATGTTCTGATGGTGGTAAAGAACAATTATTTCTGGCTAGATCCGAGCTCAAAAATGGGATTTATTGCCAATGGCGAACTCGCACGCATAGAGCGGGTTAAAAAATTTGAGGCCTACTATGGCTTTGAATTTGCCGAACTTGACTTAAAATTTGTAGACTACCCCGATCAAGGATCAATTACTTGTAAGGTACACGTCCAAAGCTTATTGGAAGAAGGTCCAAATCTAAATCGAGACCTGATGCGCAAGTTGTTCTATGCCATTGAAGCAGAACACACCGATATCAAAAACAAACAAAAGCGCTACAAAGAAGTCTTAAAAAACCCTTATTTTAACGCGCTTCAGATCAAATACGCGCATGCAGTCACAGTCCACAAAGCGCAAGGAGGGCAATGGGCACATGTATACGTAGATTATGGTTTTGTTCCGGAGGAGCGAAAGAATGCTGCTTATTTAAGATGGCTTTATACCGCCCTAACTCGAGCCAGTGAAAAACTATATTTACTCAATTTTCCAGAAGATTTTTTCGAAACTAATTAGACCAATGGTCAAATGCTTTTTGCTGTGCGGCAATGCGTTCGGTATGCAACTGTACCTGATGGGTCACAAAAAAGTGTCGGTCAACTTCTGGAATAAAACGTTCAAGAAGCCGTCCATTGCGCTCTATCAATAAGGTCTTGTTCTGGTTTTCATAGAAAGCCAACCAATGATCTAAACTCGGAAGCGCGCGCATTCCATTGACCGCAACAAGGAGATCGCCAATTGCCAAACCTCCGGTGTCTGCCGGAGAACCTGGGTAGATGCTCATTACTTGCCAGTCTTTACCTATTTGCTGTACTTTCATACCGAGTCGGGCTTCTGCATAGCTTTTGCTCGGGTTTTGCTGCAGCTGTAGCCCGAAGTAATCAAAGGCCTCCTGCAGGAGCGCCTCATAGGCACAGGTTCCTAAAACGTAATCGGCAAAAAAAGAATCAAATGATGCTCCCGCTAAATTTTCAAGGGTGGTTTGGTAGTCAGCGAGCGTGTAACCTTTTTGCGCCACACCAAAATTGAAGTAGAGGGTTTTCATGACCTGTTCTATACCTATTTTATTTTTGGTGGCTTTGCGCAGTCGGTAGTCGACGTAGAAGGCCAACAAGCAACCCTCTGTGTAGATGGAAACTTTTCTGCCAGGTGCACCAGGTACATAGCCGTCTAACCATGTGTCAAAAGATGCATCTGCAACACTCATGCTAAAACGACCAGGGTTGTCGAGGTGTTTTTGAACTTGTTTGCTGAATTCTATTAAATACTGTTCTATATTAAAAACACCACTTTTGAGCAAATAGAGATCGCCCAAATAGGTGGTGATCCCTTCGTAAATTAGCCCCGTCTGCGCGTAGTTTTCGCGCTTGTAGTTGTAGGGCTGCATTTCAGATGGTCTGAGTGCTTTGATATTCCATGAATGGTAGAGTTCATGGGAACAAACCCCAAGTAATTCCGTATAAAGGCTTCCGAAAACATCGCAAGAAGGCCCCAGGGCAATCACTGTGGAATCTAAATGCTCCACACCGTGGTAGGCGGCATAAGGCAAGGATTGAATCAAAAATGTGTATTCCTTGCTTGGGAATTCACCAAAATCTTGAAGTTGACGCTTGGTGAATTTTTCAAAATCTGCTAAAACGCGATCCCAAGGAATCATTTGCTGCTGATTGAAGCAAATATGAAAGCTGTAATCGTTTACTAAGTAAGACCTTCTTTCTATTGCTGCACTGCATATCAAAGGGCTATCTGCCAAACGTTCAAAATTGGGTATCTCACACTTGTGCTCTTCATCAAAATGTAAAGCAGAAGCAATTTGCCATGCTGCTGGAATATGCAATTGGAGTTGGTAGGCTTGTTGAGCTTGGGCAGCGTCGTAAAAAAAGCAATTGACTGGGTTGATGTAAAGTTGTGTTGGGTCGAGAAAGGTGGAGCCGGCATTGAGTTCGGCGGCATAGTAGCTGTAGCTTACTTTAATTTGTGTCAGGCCTTTGGTGGCAATCACCCAAGTGTCTTTTGCCGTTTTGTGCACAGCAAGAGGTTGCTTGTCTTCTCCAAATGCTTTGAATCCTTTGATATTTTTTGCAAAGTTTCCGATCTCGTAACGTCCTGGTCGCCAGCTGGGTAATTCTCATTGGAGTTCGTTTAATGCTGCATCTTGTTCAAAGACAGCGCTCAACTGAATGTAGCGCTGTTGAGCTTGTTGACAATATACTTGGTAGCGCACCATGATTTTAGGCGTATAATTCGGCTTGGAGTTGGGCTATTTTATCGTCGTGAAGGTAATCGTCGTAGGGCATCATTTTGTCAATAATACCATTTGGCGTGAGTTCAACAATGCGATTGGCAACAGTGCTTACTAATTCGTGGTCATGTGAAGTGAACAGCAGTGTGCCTTGAAATTCTTGCATGGCGTTGTTGAGTGCCGTAATCGACTCGAGGTCGAGGTGGTTGGTGGGTTCATCCATCAAAAGTAAATTGGCTTTGGCAAGCATCATTTTTGAGAGCATGCAACGTACTTTTTCACCACCAGACAAAACAGTAGCCATTTTCATCGCTTCTTCTCCGGTAAAAAGCATGCGCCCGAGAAAGGTACGTAGGTACACTTCTTCGCGTTCTTCATCGGTTTGTGCATATTGACGCAACCAATCGATGAGGCTTAACTTTGCCTCAAAGTAATGATGGTTGTCGTTGGGCAAATAGGCTGTGGTGATGGTGGTCCCGAAAGTGATTTCACCGCCATCGGCTTTGAGGTTACCGGAAAGAATTTCAAAGAAGTGGGTAAGTGCAACGGAGTCTCTAGAGATAAAAGCAATTTTGTCGCCTTTATTGACAGTCAGGTAAAAATCTTTAAACAGCGTTTTACCGTCAGCTGTTTTACTGAGATTTTCTAAGCTCAAAATTTGATTACCGGCATCGCGCTCTTGATGAAAGGTGATTCCAGGATAGCGTCTAGACGAAGGTTTAATTTCTTCGAGGTCGAGGTTGTCGAGCATTTTGCGACGGCTGGTAGCTTGTTTAGATTTGGCAGCGTTTGCTGAGAAGCGCGAGATGAACTCCATGAGTTCTTTCTTCTTTTCTTCGGCTTTTTTGTTTTTGTCGGCACGCTGGCGAGAAGCAAGCTGCGAAGACTGGTACCAAAAGGTGTAGTTACCTGTAAACATATTGAGTTTACTGTAATCGATGTCGCAGATGTGGGTACAAACCGTATCCAGGAAGTGTCTGTCGTGAGAAACGACAATAACAGTATTTCTGAAATCTAATAAGAAGTCTTCTAACCAAGAAATGGTTTTAAGATCGAGGTCGTTGGTGGGTTCATCTAAAATCAGTACATCGGGGTTGCCAAAAAGCGCTTGAGCAAGCAACACGCGTACTTTGAGGTCATTTGATAGTTCTTCCATGAGCAGGTAGTGCTTGGATTCATCAATACCTAAGTTGCTCAGAAGGGTAGCTGCATCGGTTTCGGCATTCCAGCCCTCTAAATCGGCAAATTCACCTTCTAGTTCTGCTGTTTTCATGCCGTCTTCGTCGCTGAAATCTTCTTTGGCATAAAGCGCATCTTTTTCGACCATGATTTCATAAAGGCGTTTGTGCCCCATGATCACGGTTTGCAACACAGCAATTGAATCAAACTCAAAGTGGTTTTGCTTGAGAAAAGCCATGCGCTTACCTGGCTCGAGGTCTACACGGCCAGTTGTAGGGTCTTGGTCTCCAGTTAATATTTTGAGAAAAGTAGACTTGCCGGCACCATTGGCTCCAATAACGCCGTAGCAGTTGCCGTTTACAAATTTAGCGTTGACTTCATCAAAAAGTACGCGTTTACCGAATTGAAGAGAAAGGTTTGAAACCGAAAGCATCCTATTAATTTTTGCGCAAAGATAGGCAAAAGAAATTAGCTATTTGTACACGTATAAACGAAGGCAGGAGGGAAGTTGAGGGCCGTGTAATCAATTTGTACTTGCTTGAAATGCGCGCCGTAAAGTTTTCGAAGACCTCTGGTATATTGAAATTGGATCAGTTTACCATTCGCATTTAAATTTTGCTTGATTTCTTCAAATATGGTTTGCCTGAGCGCTACAGGAAAGTTAGATAGCGGCAAAGAAGACAAGATATAATCTGCTTTAGGAAGCTTAAGCTCATGAAGAATTTGCGTGATATCTGTGGCTGAACCATGAACCAGATGCAAATGAGGTGCGTCAAATTTATTGCGAAGATCCTTGTAAAAAGCGTCGTTGAGTTCAATAACCACCAACTGGCAAGGTGCGGCGATTTTCGAGAGCAGTTCTTTTGTAAATACGCCAGTGCCAGGGCCAAGTTCGATGATGACCTTGGCCGCTTTAAATTCAATGGGCTTCAGCATTTTTTTGCTCAAAAAACGTGAACTCGGAAGCATGGATCCAACCATGCGGTTGGATTTGAAAAATTCTCTTAAAAAGGATCGTTTGGACATTAATCTTGAGCAATTGTCGCTTGTGCACCTTGGATGATTCCGATAATTTGACCATTTAATAGCTGGTCATGAAACGGGCTAAAACGCCATTGTTCTGCGCGCATGTTGGCAACGTATGGGCTACTCGGGTCAAAGAGAGTGAGTTCAGCCCTTGCGCCAATTTCAATGGTAGAGGGTGCTAGATCCAAAACTTTTCTTGGGCCTACCGTTAAAGCGCCAATAATTTGTTCTATGGCGTGTGGTTTTTGGGTCATTAGGGCCGAAAAAACGGTTTCTAATTGAGGTGAGCCAAAATGAGCAAGGTCAAATTCAAGTTCCTTTTCCTCAGGATCAGCGGGGCGGTGGTCACTGACTATGGCATCTATAGTACCGTCGGTAACACCAGCCCACAACGCCTCTTGATCAGTAGCAGTTCTGAGTACAGGTAGCACTTTAAAACGGGTGTCAAAGCCTAGCATTTTTTCTTCGGTAAAGCATAGGTTCATGAGGTGTACATCGGCAGTGAGGTCAAGGCCTTGTTTTTTGGCAGCTCTGATGAGCTCAACACCCTCGGCTGTACTAAGGCCAGAAAGGTGCATTTTACCGCCTGTATAGGCCAATAAGCGAATGTTTCTCTCTATTTCGATGAGTTCTGAAATGTGTGGATCGGCTTTCAGACCAGTGCGCGTAGAAGCACTCCCTTCATTGACCTGTGCTTTTGCACTCAAAGATGCATTGCGCGCCAATAAAGCAACACGACCACCAAAATCTTTGGTGTAGAGCAAGGCGCGGTGAAGTAATCCTGCACTTGGACTTTGTGTGTCGTCGGTAAAGAGACGAACACCCGTAGTGAAGAGTTCATACATTTCTGCGAGTTCTTCGCCATCGTTTCCTTTAGAGAGGGCACCATTGATGCCAATGAGTGTTGTGCTATTTTGACCTTGTTGTTGAACGTAGGTTACCAGTGCTTTGTTGTCCATGACTGGCTGTGTATTGGGTTGGATGTACACGCGTGTGTAACCACCAGCACTTGCAGCGTCAAGGCCACTTGCTATGGTTTCTTTGTGTTCATAGCCTGGGTCGCAGAAATCTGTTTTGAGATCGATAAAGCCCGGGGCAACGCAAAGGTTTGGCGCAGTAACTTGTAGCGCATCGGTATGTTGTAGTCTTGAACTTATTTCAGTAATGACACCGTCGATAAGCAGAAGATCTACCTTTTGTTGATTCCAGCTTGACTGTGGGTCGTATATTTTTGCGTTGTTGATTTGAATTTTCATTTCCACCATTTTAACAAAGAGAGTTCCACTAAGAGAAAAATAAGTCCAAAAATTAGAAAGAGGCGCCAATAGCTATTGCTCTCCTTGAGTTCTATAGCGGTGAGGCTTTGTCCTTCTTTGATTTGGTTAAAGTTACAATTTTTTATTCCGTTCGATTCGAGTAAGTCAATAAGTTCACTTTTTGATAGCAATTTGAGTTGAGACTCTATGCGGTTGTAGTTAAGTGCTATTTGGGCAAGCGTTTCGATACCTTTGAGTTCATATAAACCAGCTTTTAATCTCTCGAGTGCTGCGGTACCTCCAATTTGTAGGCGAAGGTTATTGGGCGTGCCTACATACTGCACAATGAATTCTGTTTCTGCTGAGATGAAGCGCAGTGGTGCTTCATTTGAATGATTGGCTCTCACTTTAATTTGTGCATCTTTTCCGAGAATGGCATAATTGGGATAGCGTTGACTGGCAAATTCAGCGCAGCGCAATAATATGGTCGGGAACAGCGACTGATTGACCATACTGCCAAAAGAGGGTTGTAGGGCAGTGGTCCATAAAAAAGCGGTTGTATTGCTGCGCATAAACAGCGCTTGACCAGAACGGGCAATGAGAAGTGGTGTAGCGCTGCTGTTTGCCGCATTCAGCACACTGTAGGCTTTTTTCACCATTGGCACGTTCCATTTTTGTTGTTTTTTTTCAAAAACACCGCTAAAGAATGGGTCTGCGTCGTTGATGCGCTGAAGGTTGAGTGCATTGGCTTGCGGTGTGCCGAGTTCGCAAAGGGAGAGCTCGCGAAGTAGCGGGTTATAATCATTGAAAGCTATGGATTCGCCGGGAATGATTAGGATGCGTTGCCCATTTTGATGGGCTGTAATGAGATCTTCACGAAGTCCGCTTGGGATTTCGTCGAGCCCATTCAAGACGATGAGGTCCGTTTCAGCAAGTGCGGTGGAGGAAACTTGCCCTGGAAGGGTCTTCCATACTTTATAGCGTTCCTCGACTGCAAATGCCTTGGCTACGTTCGGGCTTGAATTGGCCTCTTCTATCAAGTAAATGTTGGTCTGGTCTGGGACTTCATATGAAAAATACCAGGTGTCGTCGAAATGAATTTGTTGGTCGTTGATGTGTGCCTGACACAAGACACTACCATTGTTGATTTCTTTGTAAGGAAAACTGGCAATTTGTTCAGCGCCTGCATCAATTTGCATGAACATGGTGCGTTTGATTTGCCCAATTTTGATGTTGAGTTCCAAGCGTTTTTTTGCTTGCGTCCCAAAATTTTGGACCCTAACCATGAGCATTTGATCCGTATTAATATGATGGGTAGGTTTGGCAAACCAAATGCTGTCAATATAAGCGTTTTGGTTCTGCTGCGCCTTGAGTTGATAGGCAAAAAAGGACTGATTTGCTTCGGGCTTTTGCTGTTCAAGTCGAGCTTGACTTTGCTGAAAATCGGAGATGAAAACTTGTTTGATTTGTCCGAGTTTTTCTTTGAGTTCTTGGTGTCTTTTGATTTGTCTTTGTTGCCAGCTGAGCACGTCGTCGAGTGTGCGGGTCAGGGCATAACTTTCAATTTGATCGAGGTAGCGCAGGGCTTCGGCTTTGGTCTGAAATCTTTGTTCGACATGATTGAGTGCATTGCTACAAATTAGTACGCGTGTGGCTGGACTAACCGTTTGTAACATGCGCTTGGCGAGTTCGCGTCCTTCTGAGAGGAGGGTCCCTTCGGTGCCAATTGCAGTCATGGAGAAAGAGTTGTCTAGATAGATCAAAAGTGCAGGTTTGCCGCTGCGTTGGCCTTTTCCATTTTTACTTTGTGGTTGTGCAAAGGCAAAGATCAAAGCCGTGAAGGCAAGAAGTCTGGATAGGAGAACGAGTAGATGCTTGAGTTTTCTGGTACTTTGTTGTTCTTTTTCAAGGAATTGAATAAAGCGCAACGACGAAAAATAAAGGGTCTTGCGTTTTCTAAAATGAAAAAGATGAATAACAATTGGAATCAGTAGAAAGAAAAGGAACCATAAGCGTTCTGGGTGTACAAATTCCATGCATCAAAGGTAATAAAATTGAACAATTATGCTAAAAAAAAACTGCCCTTGTTGGGGCAGTTTAAATACAATAGGGGTTAGGTAGACTTAGTCTTTTATGGCGTCTAGACGCGCTTTGTATTCCTTTGCTTTTTCAATGTTACCAAGTTTCATATTGGTTTTGTAGAGAATATCTAAAATTGCTTTGTCATTTTCATTTTGAGCTGCATATTTTTCGAGCGGATCCAATGCTTGCTTAAAGAGATCCATGGCTTCAGCTTCTAGTTTTGCGGCCTTGGGGTCTTTGTAGTCTAGCTCTACTGTGGCATTGCGCTTTTCTACCGCAAGGTTATACAAGTGCGCACCGAGTTGATAAAGTGCCTCACTGTAATTAGGATCAATTTCGAGGGCTTTTTGCAGTGCTGCAGTCGCTTTGTCATTTTCTTTTTTATCCATGTAGCTCGTGCCGAGTACATAATAGAGTTGCTTGTTGAGCGGGTCAAGTGCGAGCGCTTTATTGATGTAGGTTTCGGTTGCTGCTACATCGCCTTTTTGCAGGTTGATATTGACCAAACTAATCAGGATATCAATATTTTGCGGCATGGCTTCAGCAATTTTAGAGGCAAACGCGATGGCTTCATCGTATTTTTTGGCTGCTAGATAATCTTCAACGGCATAGTTTGCTGCCAAAGAGGTATTGACCTCGGCATCTTTAAAGCTTTCACCGATATACGTTTTAATTTCTGTTGCAGCCAAGAATGCATCTGCAGCAGCTTCATACTTTTTGGCGTTATAGGCAATGATACCCTGGTTAAACATGAAGTCTACGCGGCTGTTAATAAAGCTAAGTGCATCACCAGCCCATGCTTTTTTGGGGTCTTCGAGTACCTTTTTAAAAGAGGCAACAGCAACTTCTTTGTTGGCAGCGAGGCTGGCTTCATCTAAAGGGGTTCCGTTGCTTGTCGCTTGAAGCGTAGCGGTTTCGTTGAGCGCATAGTAGATTTCTGCACGATACAAATGCATTTTAAAATCTTCAGCTGTTTCGGCATTTGCAGCGGCGAGGTCGATGAAATTTTTGGCCTCAGAGACAATTTTCATGTTTGCTGAAATTTCACCGGTCGGATTGTATTTGCGCATCAAGAGAATGGCGTCAGTGACGTTCTTTTTTTGTGCAAAAGTAGCTGTGCTGATCACAAGACTCAGACCAGCTAGGAGGAGTTGTTTTTTCATTATTTTAATTTTATTCGCTTGGTGCGTCGTTGTTTTCAATTTCCGTGCCATTTTCTTCACCTTCGATGATTTCGTCTTCATCCTCGGCGCGCGGAACGCGAGCTATGGCCGCGATTTCAGCGTTTGCTTTAAGGTTGATGAGTTTGACGCCTTGTGCTGCACGACCCATAGTGCGAATGGTGTCGATGTGCATGCGGATGGTAACGCCAGATTTGGTTATAATCATGAGGTCGTCTTCGTCGAAAACATTTTGAATAGAGAGGAGCTTGCCTGTTTTATTAGTAATGTTAAGCGTTTTAACACCTTTACCGCCACGGTTGGTAATGCGGTAAACGGGTTCGTTGTCTTCTGGGTCATTGAGGAAGGTGCGCTTGCCATACCCTTTTTCGGACACCACTAAAATCGTAGAGAAGATGTCTTCTACGCAGATCATGCCAATGACAACATCTGAGGCAGAAGTGAGCGTTACGCCGCGCACACCTGAGGCATTTCGGCCCATCGGACGAACGGTAGACTCGTTAAAGCGAATCGCACGCCCTTCACTGGTAGCCAAAACGATTTCGTTGCTACCGTTGGTGAGTTTTGCTTCGAGTAGTTCGTCGTTGTCTCGGATTCCGATGGCGTTGATTCCGTTGCTGCGCGGTCTTGAATAGGCCTCAAGGGACGTTTTCTTAATAATGCCTTGCTTGGTACACATCACAATAAAGTTGTTTTCGACGTAGTCTTTATCGGTGAGGTCAAGGACTTTGACGTAGGCTTTGACTTTGTCGTCTCCTGGAATATTAATAAGGTTTTGGATGGCGCGCCCTTTGGAGGTTTTATTGCCCTCTGGTATTTCGTATACACGCATCCAGAAACAACGTCCTTTTTCTGTAAAAATGAGGAGGTAGTTGTGGTTAGTGGCGACAAAGAGATGTTCGAGGAAGTCTTGGTCTCGGGTGGCGGAACCTTTGGAGCCCATGCCACCTCTGTTTTGTACTTTGTATTCTGCGAGGTTTGTTCGCTTGATATAGCCTGCGTGTGAAATCGTAACGACTACTTCTTCGTCGGCGATGAGGTCCTCCATGCGCATTTCACTGGCGCTGTATTCGATCGAGGAACGGCGTTCGTCGCCGTATTTGGCGCGTACTTCAGTGAGTTCATCTTTAATTATTTGCATGCGGCGCTCTTCGCGATCTAAGATGTCTTTTAGATCGGCAATG
>JALRJE010000064.1 GCA_023268965.1 Crocinitomicaceae bacterium | reverse complement strand
GAACAACTCGCACACCGAGTGCTTTGTAGTTGCGTTTGAGTGCCATTTTATCGTGGAATTCAAATGGGCCCACTTCAATGGTTTCCATTTGTCGGATTGGAAAATACAAAACCACCGCTTTTTTTACCCATTCGTTGACTTGCCATGTGCCGTTATCGAGAGGTTCTGCAACGCGCAACAAGCCTTTATCGAGGTCTTCGATGACTTGTTCAATGGCTGCTATGGTTGTTTTTTCAGATAGTAGGGCACGGTTGTCCCAGGCGGCTTCAATTGCTTGTCTCATGCGCTTGTTGTTGTGGTATACGAATTAATAGAAGAAGTCCGAGTACAAAGAACACAACCAAAGCGAGTATGGAGGTGCGGATATCTAAAAATCCTTCGATGAGGCCAAAGGTGAGGGTACCAATTGCCAAACCAATTTTTTCTGCGAGGTCGTAAAAACTAAAGTAGGAGGTGAGGTCTTTGGTCTCGGGCAAGAGTTTAGAGTAAGTCGAACGAGAGAGCGACTGTATGCCACCCATCACAAGGCCAACAATTGCGGCGGCAATATAAAACTGCCAGGGGTACCACACAAATTGGTAGACATACAGACATAATAATATCCATATAATGATGGCGATACCAAGCGCTTTAAAGTTGCCAGTAAGCTTTGAAACTTTGGACATCAGGTACGCGCCTAAAATACCGATAAATTGGATAATCAAAATAGATAAGATAAGGTCGGTTTGCTGAATGCCAATGACTTCTTTATTGGCAAAAGCAACAGCCATGACCATAATGGTTTGCACCGCCATATTGAACATAAAAAAGGAACTTAAATAGCCCTTCAGCGTTTTGTTTTGTCGGATTTGCTTCCAAACGCCAAACACTTCTTTGTACCCACTGCTGATGAGGTTTTTATTTTTTGTTTGAAAAGCTGTGGTTTTAGGGAGCCTTGAAAAGGAAAAGATGGCAAAGCTGATCCACCAAAGGCTGACAAGCGGAAATGCCCATTGGATCGATATGACCTTAGTAAAAACCGTTAAAATCAATACAATAATCAGTAGGGTAGAGCTACCTAGATAGCCCATCGAGAAACCTCTGGCAGAAACTTTGTCGTGGTCTTTGGGTTCGGCAATATCAGGTAAATAGGCATTGTAATATACCAAACTACCCCAAAAACCAATCGATCCAAAAAAGAGCGGAACAATACTCCAACCAATCACAAATGGGGTGCCTGCTACTTGTTGATCGGCATGAAAAAAGTATAAAAGCGCACTAGAAAAAGCACCTAAATAGCAAAAGAATTGCATGAAAAGCTTGCGCTTTCCACCGGCGTCGGCAATACCAGAAAGCAACGGTGAAATGAGGGCAACTACAATATACGACAGGCAAATGACATAAGCATAGAACTCGGTATTGTGGAACTCGCGTCCTAAAAACGAAATGGTATCGTAAATGGTGCGGCCAGCCTCATTTTTGATGCTCGTTTGTGTCTCGTATAAAATTGGAAAAATAGCCGAACTGATGATCAGCGGATACACAGAATTGGCCCAGTCGTAAAAGACCCATCCGGTAATCGTGCGTTTGTTTCCTTTTTCCAACATCATTCAAAATTAGGGAAATATCTTTATGCTTTATCTTTTGTAATGAACGGTTCAAAATTCTTATCTCATTCTAGACCGGCCAGATAGGGTTTTAAGTAGTTAAAAGGTTCGTTGAGTTCACCCTCAAAAGTAGTTTGGGTGCCCCGATAAATCACGTTGTCTGGGTCAGGGCCCAAGAGAACTGGGAATACTTCCTTGAGTAATTCAGAACCGAAGTCTTCGGCAGCATCTTTGGAGAGCTCACATGGTAAATTGTCTACGGCCATTACGGCAATAGCGCCTGGCTGTAGCAGATCTACTTCTGTTCCAGTTTTTGGATCATAGCCGTAAATAGATGCGCCAATTTTGCTTGGGCGAACGGTGCAGGCAATAGGGCCAGCGATGTCGCAGGAGACATCAGCTACAACTTCAATGGTGTTGGCGGGGTCTTGCAGCATTTGCTGAGTCAGGATAAACGGAGACTTAGACGACCAAAAATGACAAGGAATATACACATTACTTTTCTGTGCATAGGCTCCAAAGTTACTTTGATACAATTCAGGTTGGGTGTAAAATTCTTTTTTATCGAAACCTGCATCTGACTTTCTGCAATAATATTGATGGGTGTCTAGGTGCGTGAATACGGGTTCCATAAACGCTTCTTGAAGAAAAGCTTCAGCGCTTACTTCTCTGATGGGTAAAAGGTTGATGATTTCTCTGGCACCATGCCCGACGCGGCCAAAACCAGTAAGTACGGTCTTGAAATTGGCTGGCAAAACCACCTTCTTCAATTCTTGTTCCACTTCTTTGCGATCAGTACACAAATGTGCGGCTTTGAGGGTGTAGGTGCCGGTTTTGAGGCCATAGGTCAGAAAAGCGTTGTAGGCACCTACCACGCCCGCATACCGGCCAAAGCCAATGATGCGCTTGTTTTGGGCGTCTTTGAGTACTTCGTAATCGATCAAACGAATTTTCTTGGCTAAAATGGCACGAAGTAAGTCTCGGTTATAGGGCTGTTTTTTGATGGTATGCGAAAAGAACAAGTAAGTTTTACCCGCAATCAATTGTTCTTTTGGAACTTCCTTGACACCGAGTAGGATGTCACAGTGGCTTAAATCTTCTTGTACGGAAAGGCCAAGGTCTGAGTAAGCTTGGTCTGCAAAACAACGAATAGGGCTGGTCTGAACCGTTACTTTTACGTTCGGGTATTGCTTTTCTAAATCTAAACACTGCTTGGGGGTCAGCGGAACCCTGAAATCTGGTGGTGTTTTGCCTTCTCGGATGATGCCGATGTTGATGATGGACATAAAGTAGTTTGGTGTTAATGCTAAAGAAGGTAGTTGTCGATGAATTCGCGTACGCAAGCATCGCCACCCTTTCGGCTTAAGATGATGTCGGCAGCACTTTTTATTTTATTTACTGCCGATGCCGGGCAAACCGCTAAACCTACAGCTTGCATCACGGGGAGGTCGTTGAGGTCATCGCCGATGATGGCAACTTCGTCAAGGCTGTAGCCCAGATTTGCGCACCAAGTTTTTAAGATGTCGAGTTTGGGCTCTCTACCAACGTAAACATGCTCTATGCCTAAAAGCGCTGCGCGGTCCTGAACCATGTGTTCGGTGAAACCTGAAGATATGATACCTAGTGCTACTTTTTTGCTTTTACTGAGTTCGAGCAAGGCCAAGCCGTCTTGGGTATGGTAGCGCTTCATTTGATCGCCTTTCTCACTGACATACATGCCGCCGTCGGTTAATACACCATCGACATCTAAAATGAGCATCTTGAGTTTTTGGATTTTTTGATCGAGGCTCGCTTGAGAAAATAAAGGTTTGAAAAGCAATGCTTGGAGGTCAAGTTCATATTCTTCGCAAATGGCTTCGAGGTCGTAGACCGATAACTCGTGTACGTTATCGACGTCGAGATCTGCTAGAAATTCATTGAATTTGATGCCGTGCGTCTTGCACAGGCATTTAATGTTAAGTTCAAGTACCATACTTATACAATTTGATATCCAACGCTTTGCGCTACTTTCTGAATGTCAGAATGGAGTTTGCGGAATTCGTCGTAATTGAGTTGTTGCGAGGCATCGGATTTCGCAACTTTCGGGTTCGGGTGTGCTTCAATCAGCAAACCGTCGATGCCCATAGCCACACAAGCACGGGCCAAAGGATTGACGCCATACGCATAGCCCATGGCATGCGACGGGTCGAGTACGATTGGCAAATTGCTGTGTTCTTGCAGCCAAGCCACACCGCACAAGTCTAATGTAAAACGGGTTCCAGTTTCAAAGGTGCGAATGCCTCGCTCGCACAAAACCACATTTTCGTTCCCACCGGAAAGTACAAATTCGGCAGCCTGAACAAATTCTTGAAGCGTGGTTCCGAATCCGCGCTTGATGAGTACTGGCTTTTTTATTTTGGAACAAGCTCTTAGGATACCTTGGTCGTACATGGCTTTGGCGCCCACCTGGATAATATCGGTGTGTTCGATGATTTCATCGATATGTGTGGCGTCGCGGGCTTCGGTAATGACCTTCAGGCCGTAGTCTTGGCGCATTTTGGCTAAAAGTTGTAGGCCTTCGAGGCCCATACCTTGAAAAGAGTAGGGGCTGGTGCGCGGCTTGTAGGCACCTCCTCTGAGCGTCGAAAGACCCATATCTACGAGTAGTTCAGCTGCACTGCGCAGTTGCTCTTCAGATTCTACAGAACAAGGCCCACCAATCAGAATGGTGTTGTTGGTTTGGCCACCTATGGTGATATTTCCAAATTGAACCTCGCGCTTTTCAGCTTGAAACTTTTTGGAAGCCAATTGAATGTCATTGCCAAAAACCCAATGTTGCTCGGTGTGGGCTTCCAAAGACACAGGAACTTCTTTTAGACCACTGCCGGTAATGAGGTATGACTTGCCGAGGTAGGTGATGTGAAAAGCCTTTGCTAAACTTGCCAATTCGGCAGCTTTATGGGCTGAGCTTTCTTTGATTTCTATAATCATATTTCTGCTTTGATCAGGTTGGAGAATTGAACAATCCCTTTGAGTTTATTTTCGGTGTCAACCACCGGTAAATAAAGAACTGCGAAGGGGCTCTTTTTAATAAGTTGCAAAAGTTCGAGAACGGTGGCGTCTTCTTTGATATAAATGGGTTTTTTGTTGATCATTTTTGTAACATCTAGCTCATTGAGGTCACGGCCATGGGTAAGTTGCTGTAACAATGCTTTACGGATATCTGCACTTGAGACCAATCCTTTGAAAAGATGATCGTTATCTACTGCCATGGCCACTCCCATTTGTCCGTCTTCCACTGTTTGCAAGACGGTTTGGAGTTCGATGTTTGCGATATTAAACCTTGGTGTTTCGTGCAATGGCGTCATGAAATCAGCTACTTTGTAGGTAGAGCCAATACTGCGCTGGGTCAGGTTCATCAGTGCATTGCCAACGCTTGCTTCTTTGAATAAATAAGAGCCAGAAACAGCAGTGCTGACCCCCATTTGCCTCAAAATAAAGGATACCTCAGGGTTGACGCCGCCATCTACATGTATCGATTTATTGGGGTATTGCTTTCTGAAGTTTCTGATTTTGTCAAAATTTAAACGATCGAAGACACCTCCCGATTGGCCGGGAATGGTAGCCATGATCAGAATAAAATCAAAATCTTGATAGGCATCAAATGCACTTATTGGAGTTGGGGTAATTAACGAAAGTCCTTTTTTTGCGGTAATCTCTTGCGGAATTTTAATTGGTGCGTGTAGGGGTTCTGCTTGAAAAGTAAGGTATTCAACAGGATTTTCTATCAAGTACGGATAAAATTTCTCTGGTTCAGACGTGATGATGTGCAAATCTAAAGGTAAATGACAAATACTTCTGATCAGCTTGATGTCGTTAAAGACAGAGAGGTCGTCGTTGCAATCGATATGGAGAAGGTCTACTTGATGGGCCACTAGATCAGCAATAACGGCCTGCAGCGGGCGGACGGCGTCAGAGTAAATGGATGCTGAAATTTTCATGGTGGGCAGCAAAAAAAAGATGGGGTAAGCTACTTTTATCGCACCGCTACAACCTCATACCTTTGCTACATTCCTGTCCTGGAGGATTCAGAGGGAGCTGGTCGTAAAAGACTTACCCCATGCAAAAATACGAAAATCTTGCGGTTTTATGCAATTATTGCACGGTTCAATAAAGAAATCATGGCCAAGCTGACAATAAAGAGCTGGGTGGCAGTTTCTTCTGACAATGCCGATCCGTCTTCATCTTCCTCAGAAACTTCCATTGCCATAAATTGAGCCAAATGGGGCTGATCGCAGAAAGATTCGATGATTTCTTCGTCGTCGTCTTCAAAATATTGGTCGAGCATGTCAAAGAAAGGTTCTTCTAAAGCATCGATGTCTTCTTCGGTGACGCTACGCAGTTCAATTCCTTCCTGTTTAAAGGCTTCCAGCACCAAGCAGAAATAATAAATCAAAAGCCCCTCGAGGTCTTCGTTTTTATATTCTTCAGGGGCCGTCATGACATAACCCAATAAAGATTCTTGGGCCTCGGCATAGCGCTCTGTGATGTTTTCGAGTTGTTCGTCGGTGAGGTTGTCAATAACCTCTATAGCCTTTTCAATGGCCGCTAAAGAAACATGTTTCATACAAATGATTTGAACAAAGGTAGTTCAATTCTTTCTTTTTTCCTTGTGTAACATCTGCTACACATCAAAAGGTAATAAGGAATTAACTTTGTAGTCAAAATGAAAAAGATCTTACACTCAGAAACAATTTTTACCGGTATTGGTTACTTTGTTGGTGCTTTATTGGGTTATGCTTATTATCTGAACTATCCTTGTACAGATGGTTGCGCACTCACGAGTTCACCTTTCGGAACAGCCCTTATTGGATTACTAATGGGTGGTCTGCTCTTTCAGTTTATATTTGAAATTATCAATCCAAAAACGAAAAAAGATGTCAAAAACAATCATTGATGTGCGCACGCACGCTGAGTTTGCCGGTGGCCATGTAGCTGGTTCTATCAACATTCCACTCCAAGAAATCACGGCTCATGTCGACGAAATTAAAGCAATGGAGCAACCCATTATTTTCTGCTGTGCTTCTGGCAACCGCTCTGGGCAAGCTACTCACTATTTTCAATCATTGGGTGTCGATTGTGAAAACGGTGGGTCTTGGTTAGAGGTAAATTACTTGGTTTCTCAACTCTAAGTCATGTCTTTATTAAAGAAATTATTTGGCGGTACAAGCGTGAATTTCGCTGAACTCGTTAAGCAAGGCGCCATGATCATCGATGTCAGAAGCCCTGCTGAGTACAAAGGTGGTCATATCAAAGGCTCTGTAAATATTCCTTTACAATCTTTGCAATCTAGCCTTACAAAGGTCCCTAAAAATAAAACTATTATTACTTGCTGTGCATCTGGTGTGCGCAGTGGCAGCGCCAAAAGCATCTTAAAGTCTGCTGGTTATACAGTTCATAATGGTGGAGGTTGGACTAGTCTCCGTTCCAAATTATAATATCAATAAATCAAAAAAAGGAGACCAAACGGTCTCCTTTTTTTTTTGAATAATTGGAATGATCAATTGTAATCAATAATATAGCTTAACACTTTTTCCATCAAATGCGCGCGGTCTTTGCCCATCACGTTGTGCGGATGCATAGGATAGACAAAATAATCGACTTGAACTTCATTTTCGACGAACGATTTGAGTAAAGCTTCGTTGTGTTGCATTACAACCACGTCGTCTACGGTGCCATGAATCAATAATAGCTTTCCTTTCAGGTTCTTGGTATAATTGAGCAACGAATTGGCAGCATAACCTTCCTGGTTTTGTTCTGGGCGGTCCATGTAGCGCTCTCCGTACATAATTTCGTAATATTTCCAGTCCGTAACAGGGCCACCAGCAACACCAACATTAAAGATACCCGCTTGGCGCAACATTAGTGAAGTAGTCATAAATCCACCAAAAGACCATCCATGGACCGCCAAGCGTTGGCCATCTACATAAGGCAGTGATTTCAAATAATCCACACCAGTGAGCTGGTCTTCCATTTCTACAGAACCCAATTGGCGGTGAATTTGGCTTTCAAAAGCAAAGCCGCGTTCGCCAGAACCTCTGTTGTCTAAGGTAAAAACAATATAACCTTGGTTGGCCAACCAATGCATCCAAAGATTGGCACCCGCCAACCAACTGTTGGTCACCATTTGGGCATGAGGCCCGCCGTAAACGTAAACCAAAACAGGGTATTTTTTATTTGGATCAAAGTCTGCAGGCTTGATCATGCGGTAGTATAGTGCACTGCCGTCCACTCCTTTGATATTGCCAATTTCCGTAGTCCCGATGTTGTAGTTGGCTAATTTATCGGCAGAAACCATGAGCATTTTGGCCATTTTTCCGTTTAGGGTCCAGATGAATTCGCTGTTGGCGGTCTCCAAACTACTGTAACCGTCGTAATAATAGGCGCCTTTTGGAGCAAGCGCAAATCGGTGTGTACCTTCCGCATTGGTAAGCAAGCGCTGATTTCCTTTCAAATCTACTTCGTAAACAAGGGTATTGCACGGATTTGGACCTGTCGCAGAAAAATAGATTTTGTCACCTTGCGCATTGACCGCTAAAATTTCTTTAAGCACAAATTTATTGGCGGTAATGGTTTGAATTGCCTCTCCGTTGACACCTACTAAATACAAGTTGTTAAAGCCATTTTTCTCCGAAATCCATAGAAAGTTGTCTGAGGTATTGGAGAGAAAAAATGCAGGGTGTTCGGGCTCCACCCATTTGTCATTTTGTTCTTCCCAGAGGGTTCTGATCAATTTCCCTTTTAAATCGTATAGATACAACCACGTGTGGTTTTGATCTCGATTAACCTCGGCTACAAGAATGTATTTTTCACTCGGTGTAAAAGCCACATTGGTGAGATAAGAATCGGCACCGGAACGCGGGTTAATGAACACTGTTTTCTTTGTTTTGATATTGTAAATACCAACGCGCGGTTTTTCAGAGGCTTGGCCAGCCATTGGGTATTTGATGAACTGAACTGCTCCAGGTGTTTGACTGATATCGAGTAGGGGGTAGTCATGGACTGCACTTTCGTCCTTTTGATAAAAAGCGAGGAGGGCTCCAGAATTAGACCAGAAAATCCCTTCTGTAATGCCAAACTCACTGCGCGCGTATGTTTGCCCCGATACGATATTCTTGTCTTTGTTTTTGGTTACTGCGCGTCCATCGATAAATAAATTATTTTGAATGGTGTAGGCCAATTGCGCGCTTCCGCTATGAAAATGTACATTTTCAGCGCCTTCTGGCACCTCGTGAACGCTACCGCTTTTGGTCGTTGTGTTATAAAGCGCAAATACACTACCACCGTCAGAAACCTCTAGCAGGTCTTTGTTTATCCACTTAGCAAATCCGAGGTGAGCAAATGAAGTACCTAATTTTTCATTGATTTCTTTAACACTTGTGAGCTCAATAGATTTTTCTGAAGCTACAGAACTTTGTTGTAGGCTTTGCCAATCGGCACTGCAGAACGTGTAGGAATCAGATTCCGGAATCCATTGAAAATTATTGAGTCGGACCGGCGACAGCGCTCTTTGCTTGAGCACAGACTCTTTGAGGTCAAAGGATTTCTTTTGACCAAAACTCACAAAAGTTAGTCCGATAAACAGTAAGTGAAAAAAGTGTTTCATGAACGTTGGATAAATTGATTGAAAAATAGTTCGAGCGGCCGCCCAGTCTGGTAACATTCCATCATGAGTTGATCGAGTTTGGGGTCTAGGAGCGTTTCGGGCTCAAAAGTACTGTAAAAATAAAATTGTTTATTGTAGATCAGGGGTTCTTTCGCGGCTGCATCCAATAAATCTTTGTCTAGTTTTTTGTTTTGTTCTCCATGGATTTCACCAAACAAAGCTTTGAACTTCTTGTGGGTATACAACTTTTGAAATTCGACAAGATGATTGGCAATGCCTTCTCGAAGGGCAAATAAGTCGTCCTTTTCGATCTCGTAAACCCCACCATATGCCCGTACATGTGCCGGGCCAAATTCAAAATAGATCCCATGGATAGAACTGCTTTTCTTGCCATTCGGCGAAATCACAGCAGCACATTGCGTTTTGTATGGGGTCTTGTCTTTGGAGAAGCGGATGTCCCGATTAATGCGAAAAATGCAATCTGAAGCTTTGAGGTCTTTAAATAAAGGTTCATCCTTCGCTATGGTATCGATGAGGTGTTGGGTAAACGCCTTGAATGGCTCCTTCACACTCATTTCATAGCGCTTTCGGTTGGCGTCAAACCATTCTTTGTGGTTGTTGGCAGCCAACTCCTTAAAAAAATCGAGGTAATCTGCGGTAAAAAAGCTCATGTGGTAAAGGTAAGAAAAAACGCTAAATCCTTGTTAATTCAAAGATTCTACCTATCTTTGCACCCCAAATAGTATTTTAATTAAAGTTTAACCTTATGAATTCTTACGAAACTGTTTTCATTTTAACTCCCGTTTTGTCTGATGAGCAGGCAAAGGAAGCAGTACAGAAATTCGAAGGCGAAATCACCTCAAAAGGAGGTAAGATCAAGCATTCGGAGAGCTGGGGTTTGCGCAAGTTGGCCTACCCAATCCAGAAAAAATCAACAGGATTTTATTTCCTAGTTGAATTTGAAGCTGAAGGCAACGTTGTTGCAGATTACGAATTGATGATGAAACGCGATGAGCGTGTTCTCCGATTCCTAACTGTAAAAATGGATGTCGATCACCTTGCCTACGCTGACAAGCGCCGCGCAAAAGCTGGAGCAACTGCCTAATTATTGTCAAACCCATTAAAAACAACGAGACATGTCAAACGATATCCGTTACCTAACTCCGATTAACATCGATATTAAAAAGGAGAAGTACTGCCGCTTCAAAAAGAGTGGTATCAAATTCATCGATTACAAAGACGCTGGTTTCTTATTGAAATTAGTTAACGAACAAGGTAAAATTTTACCGCGTCGCATCACAGGTACTTCCCAAAAGTATCAAAAACGTGTCAACAAAGCCATTAAGCGCGCTCGCCACCTAGCGATCCTACCTTATGTTGGCGACATGTTGAAATAAGTCATTGTTGAACGATATAACTGAGAAATCATGGAAGTCATTCTTAAGAAAAATGTAGATAAACTTGGTTACGCCAATGAGGTAGTAACTGTTAAGCCAGGATACGGACGCAACTTCCTTATCCCACAAGGGTATGCTGTTTTAGCTACCGCAAGTGCCAAAAAAGCACACGAAGAAATCATGCGTCAGAAATCGCACAAAGAATCGAAAATGTTAGGCGAAGCGCAAGCAATTGCAGCCAAACTAGCAGACGTCACTTTGAGCATCGCAACCAAAGCTGGTGAAAACGGCAAAATTTTCGGATCTGTCAACACCGTTCAAATTGCAGAAGCACTTCGCGAAGCAGGTTTCGATATCGATCGTAAATCTTTGAAAATCAAAGAAGAGCCGATCCGCGACCTCGGTACTTTTGAAGCCGAAGCCAACCTATACAAAGGTGTAAAACAAACTTTCAAAATCGAAGTAGTAAGCGAATAAGCTGCTGCTCATATAGCAATCAAAAAGCCCCACAATTTGCGGGGCTTTTTTTATGGAGTTAACTTTTTGAAAATCGTTTTATTGACCTATTTCTTTAATAAGGTGTTCCTTCACATAATTGAATACGCCCTCCTCTAAGGTATGAAAACCACCGGTATAGCCCGCAGCCAATAGTTTGGACATATCGGCCTCCGTAAAATACTGGTATTTGTCTCGGATATCGATAGGGGTATCTATGAAGCTGATGTTGGTTTGAAGCCCAAGTGCTTCGAAAGTAAGGCGTGCGAGGTCGTAGAACGAGCGGGCTTTGCCAGAGCCTAAATTGTAAAGGCCACTTTCAGGTTGGCGGTCTTGTAGGAACAAACAAACTTTAGCCACGTCCTTGACATAAACGAAATCGCGGAGTTGTTCGCCGTCTTTGTATTGGGGGTTGTGCGATCGAAAGAGTTGCATTTGCCCCTTCTCTTGTATTTGGTTGAAGGTGTGCAAGACCACACTCGCCATCCGGCCTTTGTGGTACTCTTTTGGCCCGTAGACGTTAAAAAATTTGAGCCCATACCAATGAGGTGGTGTGTTGGTTTGTTGCAGTGCCCAAATATCAAAATCATTTTTTGATTTGCCGTACAGATTGAGTGGTTGCAGTTGCGTACTCAAGTGGTGCTCATCTTTATAACCGAATTCACCGAGGCCATAGGTAGCTGCGCTGCTTGCATAAACCAGAGGAATGCGCGCCTTTGAACAAACTTTCCAAATTTCTTTACTGTAGTTTAGGTTGAGATGATCTAAGATTTCTTGGCTTTTTTCGGTGGTGTCTGTGCGTGCACCGAGATGAAAAACCAAATCAATAAGCTTGCTGTTTTCCTCAAACCAAGGCAAAAAAGCTTCGCGGTCAAGGCACTGCTCAAAGCGTAGGTTGACCCAGTTGCTTCTTTTGGCATTTGTTGTGAAGTCATCTACTAAAATGAGATCAGAGCGCCCTTGCTGATTGAGTACTTCTGCTAAGTAACTAGCGATAAAACCAGCTGCACCGGTAATGACTATCATGGCTTAAAATAAACCGTTGATTTCAGCATCTATGGAGGTGATGATTTTCCCGAGGTCTTCTTGATTCTCAGGAAAACGATTGTTGTCGACATCAATAATGAGTACTTTTCCTTTATCGTAGGTAGAAATCCAGGCTTCATAGCGCTCATTGAGGCGTTTTAGGTAGTCTAGACGTATGCTTTCTTCGTAGTCGCGACCGCGTTGTTGAATTTGAGAAACGAGGGTAGGAACGCTAGCACGCAAGTAAATGAGGAGGTCTGGAGCAGATACAAAGGAATCCATCAGGTTAAACAACGAAAAATAGTTTTCGAAGTCTCGGGTAGTCATGAGGCCCATAGAATGAAGGTTTGGCGCAAAAATAAAGGCGTCTTCATAAATGGTGCGGTCTTGAATAACCGTGTGGGTAGATTCTTTGATTTCTTGAATTTGCGTAAAGCGGCTATTGAGGTAATAGATTTGTAAATTGAAAGACCAACGCTGCATGTCGTGGTAGAAATCGTTCAAGTAAGGGTTTTGATCCACGTCTTCGAAATGGGTGTCCCAGTTGTAATGTTTGGAGAGCAAGTTGGTTAAGGTTGTTTTTCCTGAGCCAATATTTCCGGCGATTGCGACGTGCATAAACTTCAATTTTAGAGAGCTAAAGTACGACAAATAGACTGAAACGTCAAAAGATAAACGCTACAAAATCAAGCGAAACACCTTGATTTTTTGCCCTTGTTGAAAATAGAAGCGGTCTTGTAGTACTTGGAGTTGTTCGTAGCTAAATACAGGGAGTTCAATTGGTTTGGAGGGCGAGGAGGGTCCGAATTGTTGAATTTGTTTTTGTTCTTGTAGCCAAAGTGCATTTCGAAATCCAAAAATGTTTAGGTTTGGCGAAAGGACCATTTGATTGATCGAGGTGAGGTTTCTGTCAAATTCAAAATAACGACCGTCGTTGAGTAGGCAAATGAGTCTTTCTGCGTTTTCAAAAAAATGCGTGATTTGGGCGTCTTTGATACCTCCAAAGCAATTGTCAACAATTTGTTGGGCTTGAAGGGTTCGGGTATTTAACAAAATGAGCCTTTCTCGGTATTGATCAAAAAGCCAAATAAAATCTGGTCTTGCACAGGTGGCAATTTTTGTAATGTTAGAAAAGTTAAGTTCGTAAAAAGCAACATTTCCCTCTTTCAATTGCAGGGTATTGTCTATAATGCCAAAAAGTTGTTGGTTTTCACTGTAAATGACGGAGCGCAGGCCATTAATAGGTTGGACGGCAGTGATTTCTCCAAAGTCTTTGTACGTTTCTTGGAACGGTAAGTTATTTTGGTTTTGTTGAAGCCAAATGGTATTTTCTTTCCATTGGTAAAGCTGCCCCCATTCATCGCTGGTCCAATGGTAGCTGCTGTCTTTTAGGGTCAGTTCTTTTTCCAATACCCAAGTTTGGGTGCGCGCTAGGCTGCAGGCGAGTAGGCCGATAACCAGCAGTTGGTATTTTATTGACAGCCCCATATTTCTTTGAGTAAGTGCGGTGTGTTTTGTAGGCGCGGCACTTTGTGTTGCCCCCCTAGCTTGCCTTTCTGCTTGAGCCAGCGATGAAAAGTTCCACTTGCTGCAATGGATACAATTGGCGCACCAATATTAATGTTGCCTTTTCGCTTGGCATCGTAGTCTGCATTGATTTGTTTGAGTTCTTCATCTAGGGTTTGGCAGAATGAAGAAAGATCAGAGGGTTCTTTTTCAAATTCAATGAGCCAATGGTGAACGCCTATTTCGTTAGCGCTAGAAAAATCTGGAGCTGCGGTATAGTCCCTGACTTGTAGGCCATGAATTTGACAGCTTTTACTCAGGGCGCTATCTGCATGTTCAATAATGAGTTTTTCGCCAAAAGCATTGATAAAATGTGCCGTTCTGCCGCTGACCACAAATCGATAGGGTTGGGTTTGTGTAAAACGTATGGTGTCGCCAATGATGTAACGCCAGAGCCCTGCTGATGTAGATATCACCAGTGCGTAGTCGGTACCAGTCTGAACTTCTTCCAAAGACAGCACCTCTTTCGATTCCAGACCATTGAAAGTATCCATCGGGATGAATTCATAAAAAACTTCTGAGTTGGTCAGCAGCAATAGATCCTTACTATCGGTTTGGTCTTGAAGACCAAAGTACCCTTCAGATGCATTGTAGTTTTCCACATAATGCATGTCTGGCTTTCCGATAATGGTATCAAAAGCGTGCTGATAAGGCGCAAAGGACATGCCGCCATGAATGTATAGTTCTAGATTTGGCCAAATGTCTAAGATGCTTTGCTTTTTACTTTTCTCTAAAACTTTTTGTAAGAGCAGGAGAGTCCAGCTTGGCACACCTGCTATAATACAGATATTTTCATCAATGACCGATTCTGCCATGCGGTCGAGCTTTTCTTCCCAATTTTCTAAGAGTGCAATTTCTTTTTTTGGCGTGCGCCGAAGTTCTGTCCATATGGGCAGATTATTGATGATAATTGCAGATAAATCGCCGATAAAAACGCCATGGCTTTGTTGTTCAATTTTGCCCGTTCCACCAACAATGAGGTGCTTGGCATTATAAAGTTTACGGCCTTCAAAGTTGTGGTAATATTGTGCCAATAAATCTTTGCCTCCAGCGTAGTGGTTCTCCAAAAGAGAACTTTCTGTGATGGGTAGAATTTTAATTCGATCAGCGGTTGTGCCAGAGGATTTAGCAAACCATTTGGTGCCCCCTGGCCATAGTAAGTCGTTTTCTCCTTCTATGGCACGGTCTATAAAGGGTTTGAGGATGCCGTAATCGGTTAAGGGCACCTTTGATTTGAATTCTTGGTAGTTTTTGACACTGGCAAATGCGTAGTTTTTGCCGTAAAGTGTTTGGGAACCCTCTAACAATAGAAAGTCTAAGGTGCGTGCCTGATTGGCGAGGGCCTGATTTCGGTAGTCTTGGATACGATCCATACGCCGACCAATCCACCAAGAAAATAAGGTGTTAAACGGCATAGATCTTTTTGATTTTACTTAACCCCAAATGAGGATAGCAACAACGATACTCAGCAAAGCCACGGTAATGATGGTGCCAATTGCTGCTGTTGAACTTTCGAAGAAATTATCTGACATAGTGTTTAAATTTGAGCTCCAAAAATAGCAATTCTTTTAATCTCGGTTGCCCAAAAGACGCAATAAAGACAAGAATAAATTTACAAAAGTTAAATACAATTGAAAACCTGCAAATAAAGCTAATTTTTGACGAAGTGTGCCATCCATTTGTGCTTGATGCGCCATGTTTTTGATCATTTGCATTTCGTAGGCAACAAGACCTGTAAATATGAATACCGAAACCAATGAAATGACGTAGTCAAAGCCACTGCTGCCCAAGAACATATTTACAACGCTCGAGATAATGACGCCGAACAGTAGCATGTAGAGCAAGCTTCCAAATTTGGTAAGGTCGGTTTTTGTGGTGTATCCTAAGAATGCCATGAAGCCAAAAGAACCAGCTGTAAGCATAAACGTAGTGGCAAGAGTACCCATTGAATAAGCGATGAAGAGCACTGAAAGACTCATACCCATGAGAACGGAATACAATATAAACAGCGCCATTAAGGTTCCAAAAGAGAATTTATTGAAACCACCGGCCATCACGAGTGAAATCAAAATAGGGGAGAATAACACAACATAAAATACCATAGAAACTCCGCCGCTCGCCGTCAGAAATAAAGTTGCGAGCATTTCTGGATTGGTACCTATTAAATAAGAGATGACACCCGAAATAGTAAGGGCGGCAAACATGTAGTTGTATACGCTTTTGATGAAGTCTCGGGCGTAATCTTGGCTAAGCGAGCCTGAATTTTGGTAGTTGAGTTCTTCCATGATTAGTGAATTTTTGCTTGTACTAAATTAATAAATTCTTTTCTTGTGGCATCGTTGGTCATAAAAAGTCCTGTAAAAGCACTTGTGGTTGTCACGGAGTTTTGCTTCTGAACACCACGCATTTGCATGCACATGTGGGCGCACTCAACTACAACAGCTACGCCTTTTGGGGCCAAGGTGCGTTGAATGCAATCGCGAATTTCAATGGTCAGTCTTTCTTGGACTTGAAGCCTGCGTGAATAGGCGTCCACTATTCGCGGAATTTTACTCAGACCCACGATTTTCCCTTCGGGAATATAGGCAACATGCGCTTTTCCAAAAAAGGGCAACATATGGTGTTCACACATCGAATACACTTCTATATCCTTGACGATCACCATTTCGGAATAAGCTTCGTGGAAGATCGCTGACTCGATGATTTCATCTGGATTCAGATCGTAGCCATTGGTTAGGAATTTCATGGCTTTGGCGACACGTTCAGGTGTCTTGAGTAGGCCTTCGCGCGCTGGGTTTTCGCCGAGTTCATGAAGAACCGCTGTATAGAGGTCTTGCAATTTTGAATTTTCCAAGTGTATGATTTTAGTATGCTAACGTGCTCGGCTTAAAAAGGTTCCTTTCCGCCGTAGTATTCCACGAAATTATTTTCGGTTTCGACGAGTTTAATTTTGGCGAGTTTAGCACCATTTTCAAGAACAAGCGGAGCGAGGATATCCCAGATGGCGATTGCCATGATTTCTGTCGAGGCCATTTTGCCGGCCAAAAACGGAACATCTAAATTGAGATTTTTATGGTCGAGGGCTTCTATGATGTGTATTTTGATGATTTGACTCAGTAATTTAAGGTTCATAATGAAGCCAGTGTTTGCATCTGGAACACCTTTAACAGTAACCCAAAGCTCAAAATTATGACCGTGCCAATTTTGGTTGGAGCATTTGCCGAAGACCTCCCAGTTTTTTTCATCGGACCATTCTGGACGCCATAGTTTATGCGCAGCATTGAAGGTTTCTCGGCGGGTAATGTATGTTGTTTTCATGTCTTTGACCTAATTACGATGCAAAGTTAGTAAGAATGTGACATTTCATGAGGCCATCTCGGTCAATTTCTGTCAATTGGACGGCTACAATTTGATTGATCAGGTGCGCATCGTAAGGCGTCTTTACTTTCACATAATTTTCGGTGAAGCCATAGAGCAGGCCTTCGTTTTCTTCTTGCTCGAAAAGCACTGTTTTGTTTTTACCAATTTGTGTCTGGTAGAACGCTTGTTTTTTGCGGTCCGACAACAAGTGGAGAATCTTACTGCGTTCGCGTCGGGTTTCCATCGGAACTTTTGTACCTAGTTTGGGTGCGCCAGTATTGGCGCGTTCTGAATAGGTGAAGACGTGCAAATAGGAAATATCGAGGTCTTTGAGAAAATGAACTGTAGCCAAGAAATCGTCGTCGGTTTCGCCAGGGAAGCCTACAATGACATCTACCCCAATACACGTATCTGGATTTATTGACTTGATCTGATCAACGCGTTCTGCATACAGCCTAGTGAGGTATTTGCGGCGCATTTTTTCGAGAATTTGGTCGGAGCCACTTTGCAGTGGAATATGAAAGTGTGGTACAAAACGCTGTGCTTTTTCTAAGCAAAACGCGATGATTTCATTGGAAAGCAAATTGGGTTCAATAGATGATATTCTAAATCGGTCTATGCCCTCTACATTATCGAGTTCTTGGATGAGCGAATAAAAGTTTTCCTCACCACCTTGGCCAAAATCGCCGATGTTTACTCCGGTGAGTACGACTTCTTTGACTTCTGTTTTTGCAATTTTTTGAGCTTCACGAATGGTTTGGGCAATGCTTGCATTTCGGCTTTTCCCTCGCGCAAGCGGAATGGTACAAAATGTACAGTAGTAGTCGCAACCGTCTTGAACTTTTAAAAACGATCTGGTGCGGTCTCCAAATGAATGCGACGGGATAAAGTCATGGGTGTGTTTGATGTTTTCGTGAACGATTTGAACCTCGTTTTTCTTTTCGAGGTGCGCAAGCACATTGAATTTTTCATTGGCGCCCAAGACGAGGTCAACACCTGGTATTTGACTGATTTCTTCAGGTTTGAGTTGCGCATAACAGCCCAAAATGATGACCATAGATTCGGGAGCTATCTTTTTAGCACGTTTGACGAGTTGCTTGCATTTTTTGTCGGCGTTTTCTGTGACAGAACAAGTATTGATCACAAAAATATCCGGCTTGTCTTCAAATTCAACCTTTGCAAAGCCACCGTCTTCAAAAAGACGCGCTATGGTTGAGGTCTCTGAAAAATTAAGTTTACAACCCAGTGTATAAAAAGCGACACGTTCGAACTGATTCATCGCTGCAAAAGTACAAAATCCTTAACTTTGCATCAAAATAATGTCATGAAGTACGATATCGCTGTGATTGGAGGGGGAATAGTTGGCGCGGCCACCTTTTATAAGTTGCAAAAAAAGTTCCCAAATCTCAGTATCGTTCTCTTCGAAAAAGAAGCAGTTCTTGCCGACCACCAAACAGGCAATAACTCAGGTGTCATCCATTCAGGATTGTACTACAAACCCGGGTCTCTTAAAGCACGCAATTGCATTCAAGGGCGTAAAGAACTCGTTGCGTTTGCCAAAGAATACCATATCGCTCACGACGTTTGCGGTAAGGTGGTGGTGGCAACCGACGAGGCAGAGCTACCAAACATGGACAAAATTTTCAACACGGGACTAGAAAACGGTATTGAAGGCATCGAAAAAATTACGGCTGCTCAGGTCAACGAAATTGAACCGCACGTCAAAAGTATTGGTGGTATATGGGTACCCGTCACCGGTATTATCGATTTCAGAGGCGCTACCGAAAAAATGGCAGAACTTGCCTTAGCTGCGAATCCGCAAAGTGCCATGCATTTAGGTTGCGAGGTACAAGGTATTGAAAAAGGAGATCTTGTCAGTACTATTTTTACTAGTAAAGGTAATTTCGAAGCGCGCTACCTTGTTTTTTGTGCGGGTTTGCAGGCAGATCGCTTGGCGCGCAAAGACGGCGTTTCGCTCAAAGAACAAGTGGTTGGTTTTCGTGGAGACTACTACGAGCTCACCCCAGAGGCACGTCATAAAGTAAAAAATCTCATATATCCGGTGCCAAATCCAGACTTCCCATTCCTTGGTGTGCACTTTACCCGCATGACCAACGGCGAAATCGAATGTGGTCCGAATGCGGTCTTTACCTTCAAGCGCGAAGGCTATGGCAAGACCGACTTTTCGCTACGCGATACCTACGATGCGCTCACCTATAAAGGAACCTGGAAACTCTTTATTAATAATATGTCATTTGGGATCAATGAATACCGTCGCGCATTTTCAAAAAAGCTATTCTTAAAGACCCTGCAGCGCATGGTTCCTTCTTTGACTATGGAAGATATCCACCCGGGGCGCTCTGGCGTCCGTGCATTGCTTTTGGCAGAGGATGGAGATACCCGCGACGACTTCCGCATCGAGTACCACGGTAACTCCATTCATGTACTCAATGCACCTTCGCCTGCAGCTACTGCCGCTTTGGCAATTGGCGAGTATATTGCCGTTGAAGCACAGAAGCACTTTAGCCTGTAGCCATCTAGCGCTTGTTCAAGGCAACTACTGCCGCTCCAAATGACCAGCTTTCCATTCTTGGATGAGCTTCGACCATGCGTATGGATTGAGTAGGTTATTTTGCGGAAGCTGACCGTTTGTGTAAATTTTGGTGTTTTGTTGTTTGGTGAGTGCACCATAGGCTAATGAGGGGTCTGCATCTAGACGTGCTGCAACAAAAGCTAGAGATTCGCCACTGAGTTCGCGCTGTGCACGACGGATATCATCTTCATAAGGGTTCATGTGAATGAAATGTTGTGCAAACGCTTCTTTATTTGGCCATGGATAAACGCGGATATCGGGCATTTCTAGGGTGTCTCGGGTGAGCATGTGAATGATACTGTAGCGGTTGTCGTCGAGGGTGTCTGGAACCCAGAAGGGGCTGCTGCTATAACCTTTTCTGGAAAAATAAAGGGTGTCTCCGGGGTAGCAAACGATGGAGAAAAAGCCATAACCATCGGAAATCACGCCTTTTTTGAGTGTTTTGTTGTAAACAGTAGCATACGGGAGTTCAAAGGCTTCTTCAGTTACAACTACTCCGGATAGCTGAATAAGCGGTTTGTTGTCTTGTTGGGCAAGGAGCTGAAAACTGCTCAAAAAGAGCAATAAAAGAATGGTCAGGTGTTTCACACGTTAAATTTACGAATATCATGACGAATCCGATTGAATTTGGTAACCAAATGGCAAATTTTATTGTTAAATTTGCAAGAATTTATTAAAAAATAAGTTCATGTCGCTCTCGAATCTATCCCAGATCACTGAAGGTTTAACCTATGATGACGTTCTTCTTGCACCTGCATATTCTGAGGTGCTCCCCCGAGACGTCTCCTTGAAAAGTATGTTTACCAAGCAAATTGCTGTCAACACACCCATCGTTTCAGCCGCTATGGATACCGTAACAGAGTCAGCGCTCGCTATTTCAATAGCCCAACAAGGAGGTATTGGTGTCATTCACAAAAACATGACCATACAAGCTCAGGCGCTCGAGGTACGCAAAGTAAAGCGCTCTGAAAGCGGCATGATCATCGATCCAATCACACTTCCCGAAGATGCAGTAGTCAAAGATGCACTGACCCTCATGCGCGAGAACAGCATTGGCGGCATTCCTGTTGTAAATGCAAACAGAATCCTCAAAGGAATTCTCACGAATCGCGACCTCCGCTTCGAGAAAAACCTCGAACGACCAGTCCGTGAAATCATGACCTCTGAAAATATCATCACCACCGGAGAGAGCACTGACCTAACCACCGCTGAGGTTATTCTACAGCAAAACCGCATCGAAAAATTACCAGTTGTCGATGCCAACAACCGCCTTATCGGTCTTATCACCTATCGCGACATCATCAAAGTAAAGGAACATCCAAATTCTTGTAAAGACCAGCTAGGTCGATTGCGTGTTGCAGCGGCAGTAGGAGTTACATTTGACACCCTGCCGCGCGTTGCTGCACTTGTTGAAGCAGGTGTAGACGCCATCGTCATCGATACCGCACACGGCCATACCAAAGGGGTTGTGGACCAACTCAAAGCAGTAAAAGCAGTGTATCCAGATCTCCAAATTGTTGTGGGCAATATTGCAACTGCAGAGGCAGCAAAATACTTGGCAGACGCTGGTGCAGATGCCGTTAAAGTAGGTATCGGACCCGGTTCTATTTGTACTACCCGCGTCATTGCTGGTGTTGGGGTTCCACAGCTTACTGCCATTAATGAAGTAGCAAAAGCCCTTGAAGGCACAGGCGTTCCTGTCATTGCCGACGGAGGCATACGCTACACCGGCGATATCGTCAAAGCAATTGCAGCCGGTGCAGATGTCGTCATGTTAGGTTCTATGTTTGCTGGTGTAGAGGAATCTCCCGGAGAAACAATCATTTACGAGGGCCGAAAATTTAAATCCTACCGCGGAATGGGCTCTTTGGAAGCCATGCAAAAAGGAAGCAAAGACCGCTATTTCCAAGACGCCGAAGACGACATCAAAAAATTGGTTCCAGAAGGAATCTCTGGCCGCGTACCCTACCGCGGAAATCTCATCGAAGTGATGTTCCAACTCATTGGCGGCTTGCGCGCCGGTATGGGCTACTGTGGGGCACCTTCTATTGATCAGCTCAAAGGCGCGCGTTTTGTGCGCATCACCTCAGCTGGCGTCCGCGAGTCACATCCGCACGATGTCACGATCACCAGAGAAGCACCTAATTACAGTCTCAAATAATTGCAAACCCATATCCAAAACAAATCATCATAAGTAATGAAAAAAATACACGTATTATTCTTGTTTGGCTTTTTAACTCAATTGTCCTTTGCACAAAAGGAGCCAGTCGTCATGACAATCAATAACAAGCCTGTTACCAAATCGGAATTTCTACAGATTTACACCAAAAACAATCCAAACCCAAGTTTTGATAAAGATACGCTTGATCGCTACATGGAATTGTTTGAAGTCTTCAAATTAAAAGTAGCCGAAGCTGAGGCACTTGGTTACGACACCCTTCCGCGCTTGAAAAAAGAACTGGAAGGCTACAAAAAACAATTGGCCTTGCCATATTTAATAGACTCCGTTCAAAACCAAGTAATGGTGCAAGAAGCATACAACCGCACCGCCACCGAGGTGCGTTGTTCTCATATTTTAGTCAAATTAGATCCAAACGCCAGTCCAAAAGACACACTCGCTGCTTATAACAGATTGCTCGGCCTAAAGGCGCGTATTGAGAAGGGTGAAGATTTTGCCTCAGTAGCCAAATCTAAATTAGGTTCCGAAGACCCATCAGTTGTCAATAACGGTGGAGACTTGGGTTATTTTACGGCGTTTCAAATGGTCTATCCATTTGAAGAAAAAGCTTATACTACTCCGGTCGGCAGCATCTCTGAACCATTTAGAACGCGTTTTGGCTATCATATTTTGAAGGTGACAGACAAGCGTGCGGCCAGAGGAACCATCAAAGTAGCTCACCTTATGATTTCAACAGGCAGGGAGGCCGGCGCAGAAACGCGCCAAAATGCGGAAAAGAAAATCAATGAAATTTACGACAGCCTGGCTGCTGGTGCTTCTTGGGAAAAAATGGTAACTGCGTATTCAGAAGATGCGAACAGCATTAAAAAAGGCGGCGAATTACCCGCTTTTGGTTCTGGTACAAGCCAAAGAATGGTCCTCGAATTTGAAGATGCAGCCTTCTCCTTAAAAAATGTCGGAGAAATTTCTAAACCTATCAAAACGCAATATGGTTATCATATCATCAGACTCATCGAATGGACGCCTGTTAAATCATTTGAAAGTATGCGTCGCGAACTTCAAGCCAAAGTAAACAAAGACGAACGCTCCAAAATAACCCAGGTCTCATTTGTCCAAAAGCTCAAAACGCAATATCAATATGCCTACCAAGGAGATAAAGCGCTCAGTATGCTGGAACAGCAAATAGACTCCACTTATTTCATGGGTAAATGGAAAGCAAGTGCACTCAAAGGAAACAAAACACTTTTTGTTCTCGGGAAGCAAAAATACAAACAACAAGACTTCGCTATGTACATGGAGAAAAATTTCAGAACGGTCCGAAAAGATGCTCCATCTGTAGTGGTCAAACAACTCTATGACCAATGGGAAAAGAATCAAATTTTAGCCTATGAAGAAGCACTCTTGCCAGCAAAATACCCCGCCTACAAAGCACTGTTGCAAGAATACCACGACGGTATCATACTTTATGAAATCATGCAAGATCAGGTATGGAACAAAGCAGTAAAAGACACTGCTGGTTTACGCGTGTTTTTCATGGACAACAGGGCTAAATATAGTTGGTCCGAGCGCTTAGATGCAACGGTTTATGAATGCAAAGATGAGCATATAGCCGTTCAGGTGTATGGTATGCTCATTTCGTCAGATACCATCAATTCTAAAGATGTTCTTGAGCTTATCAACAAAGAATCCGAACTCAATTTAAAGGTAAGAATGAATAAGTTTGAGGTACAGCAAACGCCATATCTTCAAAATCAACGCTTTACGACTGGTCTGAATCCTGTTTATTCTTATGAGGGCAAGTGGTATGTAGTGAATGTGGCTGCTTTACTGCCGCCTGCGCCAAAAGAATTCAATGAAGCAAAAGGGATTGCTACTTCAGATTATCAAGCTTTTCTCGAGAAAAAATGGCTAGAAACGTTACGTTTAAAGCATCAGATCGTCATCAATGAAGAGGTACTCTATCAAACTGGCCAATAATGTTCTATAAAACGCTGCTTTTCTTCTTTTTTCAATTTTTTATTTTTGGCACCTTTGAGGCCCAAAAGTTGGTGAATCAAATTGTAGCCCAAGTCGGTGACAACATCATCCTTTGGTCAGATATCGAAACCCAGCGCTTACAACTCCCGGATAAAGAAAAAGCCCTGGAAGGTAAGGACTGCCAAATTTTAGAGCAGCTGTTGCTTGAAGAATTGTTAGTCAATCAAGCGCTCATAGACAGCCTTGTCATTTCTGACGAGCAAGTCGATGCTGAAATGGAGAACCGTTTGCGCATTATGGAAAACAAAATGGGCGGACGAGAAAACCTCGAATCTTTTTACGGCAAATCAACAGTTTCGATCAAGGAGGAATTCAGAACCATCATACGCAACAAAATGCTCGCTCAAGAAATGGAGCGAAAAATTACCGGAGACATCACAGTTACCCCCAAAGAAGTAGCCGCTTTTTACCAGAAACTACCCAAGGACAGCATTCCCTACATCAATATGAAGCTGAGTTTTCAGCAAATTGTTCAGTTTCCTGAGCTCACCGCCGCTGACAAAAAACTGGCCTATGACCAACTTGTAGACATCCGTAAGCAAATTGTCAGTGGTGGAAAGTCTTTTGAGACCATGGCCCGATTAAAATCAATGGACCCCGGTTCAGCAAGTCAGGGCGGAAAAATAGCTGCATCAAAAGGCATGATGGTGCCGCAGTTTGAGGCGGCCCTTTACGATTTAAAACCTGGAGAGGTTTCAGAAATTGTAGAAACCATGTACGGTTATCACATCATCAAGTTAGTGTCGCGCAAAGGCGACGACTACACGGTGCTTCATATTCTGATTATGCCTGAATACAGTTCAGCAAGTATTTCCTTGGCATCGGCGCGCATGGACAGCTGTTATCAGCTGCTTTCTCGCAATGCCATCACCTGGGACGAAGCCGTTTTGCGCTTCTCCAATGACGAGGCAACCAAACAAAATAAAGGAGTGCTTACCAACCCCTACACCATGGATATCTACTGGGACATGGAACAACTCAATGAAATCGACCAGCAAATTTATTTACTCACAGATGCGCTCGAAAGCGGTGGTGTCTCTCTACCGTCTCTGTACATGGATCTATTCGAACGCAAACAAGGCATTCGCATTGTGCGTTTGCAAAACAGGGTAGCTGCGCATCAAGCCAATCTCGAAGAAGATTATGCACTCATCAAGTTGGCGGCAGAAAACGACAAGAAACAAAAAATGCTCGACGACTGGACCCGCACCAAAATTCCAAACGCCTATATTCGTCTTGATTCCCAATTTCAAGCCTGTAATTTCCGTGTTAATTGGCTTAAAACCCCTTAATATTCCATGACAGATAAAGAAAAAATTGATCAATTAGTTATTGATTACCAAGCGCTTAAGAAAGAAATTCACCAGGTCATTATAGGGCAAGAAGACGTTGTAGATCAGGTGCTTATTGCCATCTTTTCGCGCTCACATTGCTTACTCGTTGGCGTTCCTGGTTTGGCTAAAACCTTATTGGTGAACACCATTTCTAGAACCTTAGGTCTGTCTTTCAATCGCATTCAGTTTACCCCAGATCTCATGCCTTCAGATATTGTGGGTTCTGAGATTCTAGACGAATCCAAACAATTCAAATTCATCAAAGGCCCTATTTTTTCGAACATGATATTGGCCGATGAAATCAACCGTACACCTCCCAAAACACAAGCGGCACTATTAGAGGCGATGCAAGAGCGCGCCGTTACAGCCGCCGGAACAACCTATCAACTCGAGGCGCCATTTTTTGTGCTCGCTACTCAAAACCCGATTGAACAAGAAGGAACATACCCGCTCCCGGAAGCCCAACTCGATCGTTTTATGTTCAATATTTGGGTAGATTACCCTTCTTACCAAGAAGAGCTCGCTATTGTAAAATCGAGTACTACTGACCAAAATGTAGCGCTCCAAACGGTACTCAATGCACAACAAATTATCGATTATCAAGCGCTTATTCGCCGTATACCTGTTGCCGAGAACGTACTGGAATACGCTGTTACCTTGGTAGCCAAAACCCGTTTTAAAGACCCTCTTGCCACGCAAATAACTAAGGATTTCATCACGTGGGGTGCTGGTCCGCGCGCTTCACAAAACTTAATTATAGCGGCAAAGTGTCATGCAGCACTTCACGGTAAATATTCTCCAGATATTGAGGACGTCAAAGCAGTAGCCAAAGCCATATTGCGGCATCGCTTAG
>JALRJE010000001.1 GCA_023268965.1 Crocinitomicaceae bacterium | reverse complement strand
GGGTCTCCTTCGCTGGACAACTGAGGGCCTGTCTTCTCGGAATCTTCATACATGGTTCGGAACTTAATGATCTTAAAGTGCCTGCCTCCGCGCCCTACCCTGTCCTGTAGAAAAAAGATGGGGCCTGGGGAAGAAATTTTGACCGCAAATGCCGAAAAGATATAAAATGGGATCAAGCAAATGATAGCGGTCAAGGAGAGTATGATATCCATCAAGCGCTTAATGGCACGTTGCCAATAAGGCATCACATCAGGGTTAATTTCAATCAATAAAGCACCATAAATATTGGTCATTTCTACAGAGCCCGCTAAAATACTGTACATGTCGGGCAGTACCCGAATGCTAATTTTACCGTTGTCTACGCGTGCCATTATTGATTGTAGTCGGTTGTGGTCTGAACTTTCAATGGCAATAATCACCTCTTCGACTTGGTGTGCCTGCAAGATTTGTTCCAGGACATCTAGTTTGCCAAGGTGCGGGAGCTGTGCAGAGAGCAAATTATCTCGACCATTGACTTGTATAAAACCAACGAAATCGTTGATCATGTTTGGCGCAGCTAATAATTCTTGATAAATTTCTACTGCTTTTTCATTTCCGCCGATAATCAAGGTCTTGAAACCATGGCCCGCCGCCCGAATGTATTTGATGAGTAGTGTCGTAAAGACGATTCGTCCTAATGCGGTAATCGACAAATGAATAAAAAACAACCACAGGGTGAGTTGATAATAATTCTGATAGCTTCTGACTTCGTCGTCGAGTAATAAGGTGAAAAAAAGCACGATGGTACCAAAAAAAGAGGCCGCTAAGCTCAAATTGATCACTTTTAAACGAAATAGGCGACGAATTTCGTGATAAGTCCCTTGAAAAATGTAAAACAACAACCAAAAGAACGGCAAAAGGATAACCCCTAGCCAGAAATTTTGATCGGCATGAAAAGGTTTCTCTTCAATTTTAACCTGACGGATGAAAAAAAACAATCCCCAAGAAGCACTTGCAGTGAGTAAATCAATGATGACCAAAAATGCTATCCAAAATCGATCTTTCATTAAAAGTAGACGACCTTAATATTGTCGATTAATAAGAAATTATTGGCTACGGCTGTGTCGTAAAACGCTCTGAATGCTTGAACGTAATTGGTGTTATTCGGGCCCGCTGTAATGACCTCGCTCAGGAGGATGTACATCTTTTTCCAACGCAAGGCTGTGAGTGGACTTGGGTTCATGGTCACCATTGGGTTTTCATTGGTTCCATTTGAATTGACAAAAAGCAAATAATTGGTAAAAGGAACTGAATTGCAGTAATCTATTTCCAGCATAGCTTGCTTATTCTTAGGTATACTGAGCTGTTGGTCTTGATTGGTATAGGCAACCCAAATAGAATCTTGGGTATTCAAAACGACCTTTCCATAATAATTGCCATTGAACCACTTGAGCGTGTCATTGGCAAGCGTTAAACTAGCTGAAGACGTGTTTGGGTCGTCGGTGAGCCGCACGTTAATATCTTCAAAATCTTCGATCCAAAAATTGACGTCGTCTTTATAATGCGTTTTCGGTGCAATTGTAAGTGTCTCGTTTTTTATGAATGTACCCGTTGCATCGAATGCGACAAGATGTTCGTTGCGCATTTTGGTAGCGGCCACACCGTTAACGCGGATTGTTGGATATAGGCGGATACTCACCAAACCTTCTGTTAAAATCGGAATTTTAAACGGCACTTCAAAAACACCTATGAGCTGCTCGTCTACGTATACCCAGGCATCTGTGAGCTTGTGCGTGAGCTGCCCCTCTTCGCCATTCAACGCAGGATTTGCCTCAAGCGTCCATTCAGTCACCTCTAGCCAGGCAGGATCGGGATTATTTTTAACGCAAGCACTGAGTAGTAGACCTATAAATAATAAGTAGCGATATGCCATAGAATTGTAACGATAAAAATGGGTTTTTATTGTTTTAATGGATCGATTATATTACAATGTGATGCCGGGCTAAGCTTTCGATTTCTAGTGCAAGTCGCAAGGCATTGATGCCTGCACGAACATCTACCTTTGGCTCAATTTTATCTACAATGCTTCTTGAAAAATCCAACCATTGCATCCGAAGCGCATTATGAGCTTCAATAGAAATGATGGTTTGCTCACCTGAGGCAGAAGTTGCTCGCAATTGATGACCGAGCAAATCCAGCCAATATTGAGTATCTACCACCTTTATGTCTATAGTCCTTTTTCTTTGCTCGGTAATTCTGGATGCAAAAAGCGTGGCAAGCCGGCCGTCCGCAAAAGTAAGCTTGGCCAATACTTCATCAGGAAGTTCGCTTTGATCTTGTTTGGCCTCGACTTCAATCTGGGTGGGTGTGTCTTTAAAAACGGTCAAGAGTAGGTCAATATCGTGAATCATCAAGTCTAAAACTACAGAAACATCTGCACCTCTTTGCTGAAAAGGAGCGGTACGCCAGGCCTCAAAATAATGAACAGCTTTTGCATTCAGACGAGGCACGAGTGTCGAGATTACTGGATTAAACCTTTCCACGTGGCCAACTTGTAATACGACCGGATGCAGTAGCAATAGTTTTTCTAATTGTAGTGCATCAGAAAGCTGAGTACAGATTGGCTTTTCTATGAACACTGACTTTCCTAAAGTTATGGCTTGTGCTGCTAACGCGAAGTGAGCGGGTGTACTGGCAATAATACCGATAGCATCCACTGCACCCAGTAAGGCTTCATAGGAAGAGAAGTGCTCAATGGTTGGATCAGTTTGATAAAGTATAGATTGTCTTTTCTTGTTGTGGTCATAGACCCCCACGACACTAAAATGTGCGGGTAAATCTTGCAACACCTTGAGGTGAATGCGTCCTAAATGACCAAAACCAACTAATCCGATGCGTATCATGTTCTATCTAAAAAAAAAGCCATTAGTTGTGAGAACTAATGGCCTTAAGCTGATATAGTATTCAATCTTATTTTTGAATCGTGTCGACAACCGCTTTGAAGGCCTCTGGATGGTTCATGGCTAAATCGGCAAGTACCTTGCGATTGAGTTCAATACCACTTTTGTGTACGGCCCCCATAAACTGAGAATAACTCATACCGTGAAGACGAGCTCCTGCATTTATACGAGTAATCCAAAGTGAACGGTAATTTCTTTTCTTTTGTTTACGTCCGGAGTACGCATAAACTAAACCTTTTTCAATGGCGTTTTTAGCGACGGTCCAAACATTCTTGCGACGACCAAAGTAACCTTTGGCCAATTTCATCAAGTTTTTTCTGCGAGCTCTTGATGCTACGTGATTTACTGATCTTGGCATATTTTTAAATTTTTTGGTAAGGAGTGCTTCATAGGAAGTCTTAGGGACTCAGTACCGGGTTCTACAATTTATTAACCGTTTAAGGGACTATTTCATGCACAATTGCAACTTGACATTGGAGAGGTCAGCATCGTGAACCAATCCGGCATGCGTAAGATTGCGCTTACGTTTTGTGGCCTTTTTGGTCAAGATGTGGCTCTTAAATGCATGCTTGCGCTTGATTTTGCCACTTCCAGTGATGGTGAATCGCTTCTTTGCACTGGATTTTGTTTTCATTTTAGGCATTTGACTTGCTTTTTTTGTTAAACTTCTATATCAGCTTCTTATTTCTTTTTCGGGTTGATCAAAAGGATCATTTTTTTACCTTCTAGCTTGGGTAATTGCTCAACCGCACCGAGGTCAGCGAGTTCTTGCGCAAATTTGAGAAGTAATATCTCGCCTCTGTCCTTGAACACGATGGTTCTTCCTTTAAAGAATACATAGGCTTTTACCTTACTGCCTTCTTCGAGGAATTTTTTAGCATGGGCCAATTTGAAAGCGAAATCGTGGTCATCGGTATTGGGACCAAAACGGATTTCTTTCAAAATCACTTTGCTTTGTTTGGCTTTTAGTTCTTTTTGTTTACGCTTTTGGTTGTAAATAAACTTTTTGTAGTCTAGAATTTTACATACCGGCGGCGTTGCATTTGGAGAAATTTCTACAAGATCCATGTCTTGTTCTTCCGCAAGAGCAATCCCTTGGGCAACACTCATTACTTGTGGTTCTTCTCCTTCGATAACAAGACGAATCTCTGCCGCATAAATCTTTTCATTGATGCGGTGCTGAGCAGCCTCTTCTCTTTTTACAAATGGTTTTGAATTTCTTCTCATTCAGTAGTTAGTTCAACTTAAGCCAGTTCTGCGGAAATTACTTCCTGAATCAAGTCCGCAAATTTGTTCAGGTCCATGCTGCCGTGGTCACCGACGCCGCGTTGCCGAACTGAAATGGTATCGGACTCGGCTTCTTTTTCACCTACGATGAGCATGAAAGGTACTTTGTTGAGTTCTGCATCTCGGATTTTTTTACCGATTTTTTCGTTGCGATCGTCAATAAGTCCGCGAATATCGGAATTATTTAGGAATTCTGAAACTTTTTCTGCGTACTCGTTGTATTTATCGGAGATTGGCAAGACAATAAATTGCTCTGTAGACAACCAAAGTGGGAAGTCGCCGGCGCAGTGTTCGAGTAAAACAGCAACAAAACGCTCCATAGAACCAAATGGTGCACGGTGAATCATGACTGGTCGATGCTTTTGGTTATCGGCACCAATGTATTCGAGTTCAAAGCGTTCAGGAAGGTTGTAGTCGACTTGAATTGTACCCAATTGCCACTCTCGCCCTAGCGCATCTTGTACCATGAAGTCGAGTTTTGGGCCATAAAATGCGGCCTCTCCGTATTCGACAACTGTAGGTAATTCTTTTTCTGATGCTGCATCTATGATCGCTTGCTCTGCTTTTTGCCAATTTTCGTCTGAACCGATATACTTAGCGCGATTGTCTTTGTCTCGGAGTGAGATCTGAGCCTTGAAGTTTTCGAATTTCAAAGTCTTGAGCACGTAAAGGACAATATCGATTACATTCTTGAACTCTTCTTTGACTTGCTCTTGCGTACAGAATATATGTGCGTCGTCTTGGGTAAAGCCTCGAACACGAGTGAGACCGTGTAGCTCGCCAGATTGCTCATAGCGATAAACCGTTCCGAATTCGGCAAAACGAGTTGGCAAATCTTTGTAGGATCGGGGTTTACTCTTGAAAATTTCGCAGTGATGCGGGCAGTTCATGGGTTTGAGATAGAACTCTTCGTTGGGATCTGGGGTTCTGATGGGCTGAAAAGAATCAGCTCCATATTTTTCGTAGTGCCCAGAGGTTACGTAAAGTTCTTTGTTTCCGATGTGTGGTGTAATGACTTGCTGGTAACCTGCTTTTCTTTGCGCTTTTTTAAGAAAATTCTCAAGGCGCTCACGCAAAGCCGCACCTTTTGGCAACCAGAGCGGCAATCCTTGCCCTACTTTCTGACTAAATGTAAAAAGCTCGAGTTCTTTGCCGAGCTTGCGGTGATCGCGGCGCTTGGCTTCTTCGACACGCTCGAGGTATTCGTTAAGTTCGGCTTGCTTTGGAAAAGTAATGCCGTAAATACGGGTGAGTTGTTTGTTTTTTTCGTCTCCACGCCAGTAGGCACCTGCAATTGCGGTAAGCTTAACAGCCTTGACAAAACCGGTGTCCGGGATGTGTGGGCCACGGCAGAGGTCTGTAAAATTGCCTTGGGTGTAAAACGTAATGCTGCCATCTGGTAGATCGGCAAGGAGTTCTAGTTTGTAAGGATCTTGTTTTTCTTCAAAATAGGCGATGGCAGCAGCCTTGCTGATTTCTTGACGAATAAAAGGATTCTTAAGCTTGGCGAGTTCTTTTATTTTTTGCTCGATTTTTTCGAGGTCTTTTTCAGAGATGCTATACTCCATCAAATCGACATCGTAATAAAAACCATTTGCTACTGGAGGGCCTATTGCCAATTTGATACCTGGATAGAAAAATTCTAATGCCTCGGCCATTAGGTGTGCAGAGGAGTGCCACATGGTGGACTTTCCTTCTGCATCAGACCATGTGAGCAGTTGCAGCTTGCAATCTTGTGTCAAGACGGTGCTGGCATCTTTGATTTGATCGTCGATGCGGGCTGCTAGCACGTTGCGCGCTAGGCCCTCTGAAATAGATTGTGCCACCTGCATGGCTGTTGTTCCGGCGTCAAACGTACGAATGTTTCCATCCGGAAAAGTAACTTTAATGGACATAGTAAATAAAAATGAAGTGCAAAATTACAAAAAATGTAGCAGACTTCTGCTACTTATTGTGTTTGCGGAGCGCAACTTGGAGGTCGGCCTGAATGGCGCGAATTTGACTACCGATGGCTGCGTTATCGAGCTGAACGTCTGGTAGTTCTTTTGAAATGTAGGATACAAAACGCCAAACTTCTAGCACCTCAGCAACCGGGACCTCAAAGGGTGCATAAAGCGGATTGGTGGAACTCAGGCGCAACAATTGCTGTTCTTCTAAAAGGTTTTGAACATACTTAAAAACGATACCATCTTCTTTGGTAACGACAATACATGGCGTATTAGAAGCCAAGCGCAACCAATCTTGCACAAACTCGCCTACTACGTAAGAACCGTGAACCACAGGTGGCATGGAGTCTCCGATGATGGGAAATGCGCGGTATTTACGGTCTTTGGAAAGAAACGGCAGCCGCAAGGTGGGCAATTCTTGTAAGTAGCTTGGGTCTGCATAACCAGCGGTGTAGCCGGCACTCACTTTTTCAGAAATTAATTCAATTTCTTCCTCGTTTTGTGCATTGACAATTGTGGTCAAAACGCGAAGATTTTGGCCGCTTGCCTCGCCTTTCCATGCGCCTTGAAAAGCATCTAGCTCGGCATTAGTCAAGGCTTGAAGAGACTTGGAAAGCAAAACTTCTAGAGGGATGTGCTCCATTTGGGAGAGCTGTAAGAGCAGTTCTAAACTGGGTTGAGCCACTTCATTTTCATAACCGCTGTAAGTGGAACGATTAAGCCCTAGCTCTTGAGCCATTTCTTCTTGAGATTTTCCTTTCTTTTTGCGTAAATACTTTAAATTTTGAGCAATATACATAGCGCTAAATGTTTGCTCAAAGCTAAAAAATAATTATCAATATCTCATCATTTAATTGATTATTTTTTAATCAAATTAAAAATGTGGATTATTGCGCTTCGAAACGATAAGAAATCCAGCCTGCAGCGTTGCCCTCTCCAGTACTAAAGCGCGAAAGCTTGGCGTATTTGATTGCTTGTTCAACCATACAAGCACTGGCATTTTTACTCTTAGCGGCAATATATTGAACTTCGGCAACCCTACCCGCTGCGTTCACCTCGATTTGCAAATAAACCAAACCACTTGAATTGAAACCGCAGGTATAACCCGGGTTTCTTACAAACCAAGTATTACCCTCGAAAGCGCTGCGCTTATTGACACTGAAATCGACCATTACGGCACCAGCAATTTGATTCGGTTGCGCAGGACCAGTTGTTTTGGAATCTGTACTTTGGACTTGCTGCTTAAGTTCTTGTATGCGTTGCTTACTCTCTTGAACAATGCGTGCGCGGGCTGCCGCACCGCCCGTCTGTGCAAAAACCTCAGCTTCGTAGTCATGAGCGGTTTGTTCTGGAGAACCCTGACTTGAGCCACCAGTTTGTGCAGACCAATTTTCATAAGATGCTGGACGCTTATCATTGGCGTCTCTGGCCAAACTACGCAATGCTCCACTTTGTTGTTGAAGCTCCATTTCTTGTCTGATTTGTTCTTTTTCTTCTGGGCTGACCTCTTCTAGTACTACCTCGTAAAGGCCTTCATTTGAAAGCAATTGTTCTTTTTTGACGGTGGTTAGTTCGAGATAAACAAAAGACCCTACATACAAACTCAAAACCACAATTAGGGCTTTGAGATAATGCTCAGACTGAAAAGATCTTGGATTCATGGTTGAAAGGTCATTATTTTTTGATCGGTTAAAAAATAATAAGCCAATCCTTTGGAGGAGGAAAGCTGCAAGGTGTGCTCGTCAAAAGGCATAATGCGTTGATAAGCGCACTCGATAAGGAGTTGAGCATCTTTGTTGTAGAGGCCGAGGCCATTTTGATTTTCGACGAGAAGTAAATCGGACTCAAAGCTTTTAATTACTTTAAATTCGGGCTGAAGAAGTGCCTTTCCGGAGCTATCTACAAGGCCAACCCCCCTAGCGTCTTGAATTAGAAATCCAAAAGGAGGAAAAGCCACTATTTGGTTATACAGAAAGGGCAAGACCACTTTTGAGGAGGTAGAAACCAAACCCCATTTGCCTTTTTGCTGTACTGGCCACAAACCTGCATAGACTGGTCGTGCAGCCTCGTAGCTATTCTTAACAACAATTCTACCTTTGGTGTCCAATAGTCCTAGTTTTGCGCCTTTTGAAAAAACAGCCACGTTTTCTTTTGTAAACGACGCTAATTCTGCTGCATTCAAAAACCATTCCAAATCATTAATTTCCAAGCGTTTGCCTGTCGAATCAAAATAATGCAAATTTTTACCAATTTTCGCGAAGATATAGGTAGCATGTGGCGGGGAGATGATTTGCTCATACTTTGCAGGTAAAATATTTTTACCTCGTTTGTTAAGGCCAACCTTACCATTTTTCTGTATCAATTCATATTTGGATACCGCTTGAGGAAGCCCAGGTTTTTTTTGCCAGTTCATCGCGAGAAGGGTTTGCTGTACTTCTTCCCATTCGAGCGCTTTTTGCTGTAAAAACTGTCCTTGTCTACTCAGCAGATAAAATCCACTACTGTCTTCAGCAATATAGCCTTGCTCAGTAGCGGTGATATCAAGGAATTTAAAATCAACTATATTTTCATTTTTCTTATTGATAAGGCCATACATGCTATTTTTTGATACCACCGCCAAGCCCTCGACAAATGCACCTGCATCGTCGAATTGTGGGGCAATGACTTGTTGACCATTTTGATCCATGTATCCAAATTGGTCGTCTTGAAGGAAGGGATACATTTTTTTAAGGAGTAATTCGGCATCTTGAGCGAGGTCTTCCAAAAAGGGGTATGTCGGATAGTCTATTTTAAACTGTGCTAATTTTTCTGCACTATAGGGCTTTAAATACAACTGATGAATTTGTTTCCAGGCCTGTGGGGTGTTGGGTGAATTTGGGTAACGTTCAATAAATGTAGCGAACGAAGTGATAGACGCCTCTTTTGCATACATGGCATATAAACGCGACCAGGCTTGGGTTATATAAGGATTGTTTGGATAGGATAAAATAAAAGTCGCGAGGGCTAATTCGGTATTATTGCTGGTTTGCTCTTGATACCATAATTGATCGTATAAGGCTACAGCACTTTCATATTGTTGAGCCTCGGGATACGAGGATATAAATAGCTTGAGTGCAGCAGCTGTTTGCGCTGCCACGGCCTCTTCGTAAGCCAAACTATCTCTAAAAAGAATAGCCTCTGTTGCCATATTTGGAAAAAGTGAACCAAAATGGGAAAGCCATTCGTCTGTTTGATCAATACTTGGCTGTGTAAGTAAAACTGCGTACTCTTTTTGTGCCAAGGTAAGGAATAATTCATGAATGGAGGAATCAGAGATTGGAATCCACTTTAGTAGGGCATTTTTTTCTTGAATGGTTGCTTTGGTCCAGGATTGGGTGCAGCTGTTGAGGTAGAATAAGGCACTATCAGGCTCATATGAAAATGCTTGGCTATAAAAAACAGACAAGCCAAAAGCAGCAGCTATACTGTCTTTTTTGAGGTCTTTGTAGAAATAAGATTTTGCCAAGCCAAAGTTGGCCTGTGTCAAGGCATGGAGGCCTTTTTGCGTATTTTTTTGTGCAAAAGAGTTGCTTGTTAAACCAATTAAAAATATGAAAATACAATATTTGATCATGATTGGAGTACAGCCTTGAGTGCTGGGGGTACCATGCAAACAGGAATAGGTTCCATTTTATGGAGGTTTGTGTGGTGGAAGTTCTTGTATATACTCAAAACTTCTTGTTGTCTTTGAGTGAGTTGTGTGGAATCGCCGCTGAAGATCATGGCCCATTCCAACTCAGGGTAGGTTGCTCCGATTTGGTCTTCATCTGAGCGGCCGTCTTCCCATAGGCCATCGGTTGGTGCAGCATTTTGAATAGACGCCACCACATCGAGTGCTTTTGCCAATGCAAAGACTTCGGTTTTCATGAGGTCGGCAATTGGGCTGATATCCACACCGCCATCGCCGTACTTGGTATAGAATCCGACACCGAAATCTTCTACTTTATTGCCCGTGCCCGCCACCAAGTATTGATTGGCTTGTGCAACGGCATAGAGGGTAACCATACGCAAACGCGAACGTGAATTGGCCATAGCTAAGGGTTGAGAAATGGAGTCTAGGGGCAAAGCGGCTTCTAGCGTCTCAAAAGTATGGGTGAGGTCTATGGTTTGTGCAGTCACGTTCTTAAATCGTCGTTGCAGATCTTTCATGTGTTCATTGGCCCGATCAAACTCTGCTTTGGTTTGCCTAATTGGCATGGTGATACAAATAGTGGGTGCACCGGTAAGTGCACACAATGTGGAGCTCAGCGCAGAGTCAATACCCCCTGAGATACCAATTACAAATCCTTTTGATTGAGCGGTTTGTAAATAAGTATGCAACCAACTGACGATATGATCGGCTACAACGTGCATTAGAATAATAGTGTTAATCTAAGTTGTGCTTGATTGAGCGTTGCCTGATTTCTGAAATAGTCCGGCATATTAGCGGCATCTAAGGTGTACAAGGTGCTGTTTTCCTCTTTTCCATTGACGTGTAGAGGCATAAAACCATAGTTGTAGCACAATTCGGCTACAAGACAAGTAGATCCAGAAAAATTCCATTCAACGCCTGCGCTAATACCTACGTTTGCGTTATAAAAAAATAAGTCATTGGCAACGCTCATACCAATATTTTCTTGAGCGGAGCCCTCTACGCTTCCTGCAAAAGGAACGAGAAAGCCATTGTCATTGACGGTATTAGTGAGTAAAAAACGGTTTCTTAAACCAAAGCGAAAGAGTCCACGGTAATCGCCGATAAAATCGGTTCTAAAGGTTAAACCAATGGGCAAAGACAAATAAAGCGGCTCGTAAGTACGCTCGGTGAGGTTAAAAACCAGGTCGGTAGATACCGTCTCATCCTGAGATTTGATTTGTTTATCTGTAAAGCGATAAAATACGTCTTGATCGGTGACGCTATAGTTGATCCTGTCGATATCAAATTCAATACCACCAGTGAGGGCGATATTCTGTGATTCTTTGGAGGATTTTGTGAAACTAACCCCAAAAGAAGAGGAAAAACCCGCTGAACTTGCAAGCAAACTTGTACCCATTTGCGGGAAATTAAGCCCAACAGATCCGACAATGCCACCCTGTAGCTTTTTTTCAGAAACAACTTGTGCAAAAAAAGAAGTGCAATTTGCCACAATTATGGTGCAAAATAAAAGGTGTTGCAAGCGTAGTGATTTCATGTTGCCTGATTAATGTTAATTTTGAACAAAAATAACAATATTCATGATACGTAAGTTCGGTTTCGCCCTTCTCGTTTGCGTTCTTTTTGCTTGCCAACAAGATCCGTACAACGTAGATGTTGAAAGTTCCCAACTCAAGATCACCTACCAAAACCTTGATTCCTCGTTTCGTTACGCACACGCCAACCAGCAACGCAAGCTCATCACCGAACTCCTCAAGTCAGATTTTGATCTTACGCAGTTTTGCTTTCCTTATGCCCTACAAGTTTCTACAAAAACAGATAGCGCCTTTTTAAAGGGCCTACAACGCACTTACGCACATCCGTTTAATAAACGCGTATTCCGAGCCCTAGACCAGCGCAAAAAATGGCGCCTCAAAACCCATGAACAAATAGCGCTAGCGTTCAAAAGACTGCACGTTCTTGCGCCCAAAATAGACCTGCCAAGTAGCGTGTATTTTACCTATGCACAATTTGCAGCAAGCGCCTATGCCTCGCCCAAAAATGTAGTGATCGGGCAAGAACGCTATCTTGGACCTACGCATCCGCTTATTGCACAGCTACCTGCGCAAGAATTTTACGACTGGATCAAAGAAGGTATGGCGCCTCAATACGCCACTTCAGATGCCTTGCTTGCTTGGCTTAGCACCAATACCCTGAAGTCCACGGACGAGAATTTAGCCAGCGAAATGCTGCGTTGGGGCAAACTCATTGCTATACTCGAAATCATTAGTCCGGAAGTTGAACTCCAGCAGCACTTGCGCTATTCTCAAGCAGATTTAACATGGGCGCTCAATTCTGAACGCGGATTTTGGGATTATCTTGTCGAACAACAACTCTTATTCAAAACGGACCAAGAACTCAACATGAATTTACTCAATGAAGGCCCCTATACAATTGGTCTTCCACAAGAAAGCCCCGATCGAATGGGCCGTTTCCTCGGCTATCGAATTGTCAAGCAATATATCGAGGCCGAGCAACCGAGCATTTCAGCCTTGCTCCAAACCCCCTATCATCAAATACTTAAAAAATACAAAGTACCCTAATGAGCGACCACATCGAAAAAACTTCACAAATCAACATTCAAGTAGGCTTGAATGCCAATCAACTGCCATTGCGCATGCTTTGGTCAGCGAGTGATGGGCAAATCAATAACGCAGAAGCCGCTGCATTTCTGCTCTCTATTTGGGATCCCAAAGAGAAAAATACCATGAAAATTGACCTCTGGACCAAAGACATGACCATAGAAGAAATGAAGCAGTTTTTTCATCAAACCTTACTCACTATGGCCGATACTTTTGAAAAAGCCACCGGAGAACACCTGATTGCCGAAGACCTCCGCGACTACTGCTATCATTTTGCGGACAAAATGAAAATTTTGCCCGCATAATGGAGTTTGTTTTGACAAAGATGGAGACTCACTTCGAGGATCCCATACAATACTTTCTGCCTGCGCCCAATTCCAAACTGGCTTTACAGCATTATCTCGGAAAAGAAATTCAATTTCAGTTTACGGGGCTCATATTTTGCAGCCTTTGTCAGAAAAAAATCACCAAAACTTTTGGTGAAGGATTTTGCTTTAATTGTTTCTCAACGGCTGCAGCAGCAAGCCCTTGTATTTTGCGGCCTGAACTTTGCCAAGCACATCTTGGCCTTGGTAGAGATCCGGTTTACGAAGAAAAAAACCACAACCAACCACATTTAGTCTATCTAGCACAGACGGATCAAATTAAAGTCGGGATTACGCGCAAAACCCAAATGCCAACGCGTTGGATAGACCAAGGAGCAGCTGCAGCTATTGTGCTTGCCGAGGTTCCGAATCGCTACTTATCGGGCGTATTAGAAGTTGCGTTGAAAGCCCAATTTTCGGACAAAACCAATTGGCAAAACATGCTCAAAAATAAAGCATACGAAGGCCCAGACCTCACTGACATCAAGTGGGAACTTGAGGAAAGCCTGCCCAACGACCTCACCCAATTTTGGACCGACGATGAAGAAGTTTGGAGTTTCAGCTATCCCGTTACGAACTACCCTACTCAGGTGAAATCCTTAACTTTGGACCAAACACCGCTTATTAAAGGTACGCTCACTGGCATTAGAGGGCAATACTTATACATTGATGAAGCATTTGCAATCAACATCAGAAGACACACCGGTTATCAAATCAAATGGGAAAACTAATCAGACAGCTTTTAGACGTATTTTATCCTTTGTTTGCTCGTTTTTTCGACAAACAAACTTACTACTATGCGGCCTGTGGTGGCGCCAATTTGGTTTCGAGCTGGGTGTTCTTTTATCTATTTTATCAGTTTTTATTTGAAAAACGAATCTTTAACATCCCTTTTGCGGCAAATACGTACGTAGTTTCTGCATACACCCTGAGTTCTATGCTCTGCTTTGTCATTGCATTTAGCATTGGTTTTTTGCTCAATAAATTTGTAGTGTTTACAGATAGTCAATTAATGGGTCGCGTACAGCTGTTCAGATATGCTGTAAGCGCAGGGTTTTCTTGGTTGGGTAACTATTTACTGCTCAAAATACTCATAGAAGGCCTACAATTTTACCCTTCTATTGCAAATGTTTTTGCAAGTGCGTTTGTTGTGCTCCTTTCCTATTTTTTACAAAGAAAGTACTCGTTTAAGTAATTAATTACAAACAAGCGTATCTACCCAAGGTGAGTAAGCCACCCAGATACCTAAAGCGCCGCCTTCAATATTCGTCGGAATATTTGTAGGCACTGCAAATGGACTACCACCAGAGAAAATTTGATTGTATTTTTTTTCAAAGTAGTTGTATTCTTTGAGACCCAGCTTTGACATCTTTACAACTATTGTGTCGCCTTGTTTAAAATAGCCCCTATAGTCATTAATTGAGGTGGTGTCTTGAAAGCTCATTGGGTTCTCATAAGCAAAGTCAAAAGTTAAGCCATTGAAAAATTTGTCGTTAAAATAAGGGTTGAACGTTTTTGAAAACTGAAAATCTTGCAAATATTTGACCTCCCACAAATAGGCGTCAGCTGTATTATTCGGGTCAGTAAGCTGCGCCCATGAAAAACCCCGGTCTGTAAAATTGCCTTCTGGTTTCCAATACAGGGAATCTAGTGCCACAGGATCTAAGATTTTTGAACTGGCCGCATATTGCTTTCCTTCGTGCGCAATTTGTAGGGTGTAGGTTTTACCAACCTCTCCTAGCATGTTCAAGGATACATAGGCGCAAAGATGCAAATTCACTAAAATCTCGGCAGGAATTCCAAAAATTCCGGCAGCTATTTGCTCAAAGCCCGGTGGTAAATCATCTGTACAAATTTTTGTGAGAGTATCAGTTTGTGTCCCATCTGACAACACTACAATAGCGTCGTCGACAAAGCTATTGAGGTAAGAATCAAAATTGGTACTCGAGTACACATTTGCACTTTTGGACAACAAAACAATAGCGGGCTGCCCTGTTTCAATGCGGCCATCGACCACTAATTGTTCTTGGTAACCGGGGATATCTATTTGCACCTCCTTGGTACAACTCCATAAGAGCGCAATCGAGAAGAAAAAAGTACTGTATTTTAAAATTCGAAGTTCCATGTAACACTCGGGATTATTGGGAATAAAGAGACTTGTTTGATACTTAAAGAAAAATTACCGCTCATGAAATCGCCATTGTTGTCGACGTACAAGAAAAACGGATTGAGTCGGTTGTAGACATTGTAAACGGAAAAAGACCAATTGCTGCGGTACGCTTTTTTTACTTGTATGTCTTGACCAGTGGCGGGGTCTGTTTTGGTTTTGTAAGCTTTGCCATAACGCGTTGCACTGAGGTCTAGCCTATGATAAGGAGCCATTCGTGTAGAGTTACGCGGACCATACTGAAACAATAAGTTTTGATCCTGCACATACCAACTCGCAGGCAACGTGAGCGTATTGCCGGTGGCATAAATAAAGCTAGCGCCGAATGTCCAGGTATCGTTCAATTTATACATGCCGACTAAATTGAGGTCATGACGACGGTCGTATTTAGCGGGGTAGTTATTTCCTTCGTTGATATCGGGAAAACGGCGTTCGGTTTTGGCCCAAGTATAACCTATCCAACCTGTAAATGCGCCCGATGTTTTTTTCAAAAAGAATTCGGCTCCGTAAGCCCAACCATCTCCATAGACCAACAAATTGTCAGTGTTGTCATTGACGTTATCGCCAGGCAAGGCTCCTTCTTTGAATTCAATTAGGTTTTTCATGCCTTTGTAATAAACCTCTACAGATGCCTCGTAGCGGTCTTTGGCAAAATTTCGAAAATAACCTAAAGAGGTTTGAAAACCCTGCTCTGGCTTGGCTTTATCGGTAGATGGGAACCAAATATCGGTTGGTAAAGACACTGCGCTTAGGGTAACTAAATGCACGTATTGATAATTGTAGGCATAGCCCCCTTTGATTGAGCTGTTGTCGGGTAGTAAATAACGAAATGAAAAACGCGGTTCTAAACCTTGATAAAAAGCAATGATGTCACCGCGGTCATAGGAAACAACACTGTCTAAGGTAGAAATACCATCGCCTTTGATGTACCGATCAAATGGCCCGACGTGCGTAAAGGTGCTGTAGCGCAAGCCCGCATTGATGCGCAAAGCTTCGTTGACATCAAATTCATCGAGCGCGTAAACAGCGGTTTCATGAGAATACAAATGCTGCGCAACACCCGTATTAAAAACAATGGTGTCGTTTTGTGCGGACAAACTCGTTGGCGTAAAGTCGTGATAGATATAGGCAGCACCCCATTTGATGCGGTGTTTGGGATTCGGAAAATAAGAGAAGTCTACTTTTGCCGTGTAGTCTCGTATGCCAGAAGTAAGGGCAATGCGAAATTCGTCTTGGGTAGAGGCAAATTCAAAATCGTAGTCCGATACGGAAAGGGTTGTATTCATAAACAATTTGCTCGTAAACAAGTGATTCCAGCGCAGCGCAGCAATACCATTACCCCATGGCATCTCGACCTGAAAGCCACCGTTGTTATCTTTAAACGAAAAGATATCTTTGCCATAATAAGCACTCAAATAAATGCGGTCTTTGTCGGTGAGTTTATAATTGAGTTTGGCATTGAGGTCGTAAAAGAAGTAACCCGACCCGGCGAAGGGAGAGGTGTCGGAGAGCGCGGCCTTGACAAGAAGATCAATGTAAGTTCTGCGCGCAGAAACAACAAATGAGCCTCGGTCTTTTTTGAGCGGACCTTCAATAGTAAGCCTCGAAGAAATAGCACCGATACCGCCTTTTACTTTAAACTTTTTGAGATTGCCTTCATTCATGTTGACCTCGAGGACGGAAGATAGTCTACCGCCGTAATTGGCTGGCATACCACCTTTAATGAGGTTGACACTATTGATGGCGTCGGCGTTAAATACAGAGAAAAAACCAAACAAATGGGCTGCGTTGTACACCACACCTTCGTCGAGCAACACCAAGTTTTGATCTGGGCCTCCACCGCGTACATAAAACCCTTGCCCACCCTCAGAAACGGAGGATACTCCTGGTAGCAATTGTAAAGTCTTGACAACATCTACCTCTCCCATAAAAGCTGGTAAGGTCTTTACTTGGTCCATTTTGAGTTCCATTTGACCCAATTTGGCAGAGTTCACGTTGTCGGAGCGTTTGCCCGATACGCGGATATCTTTGACCTCTTGAACGGCCATTTCAAGTTCGAGGCTGATGGTTTGATTGGCTTGTAGGTCAATGGTTTTCTCTATGGTTACAAAGCCGTCGCAGCGGTACTCAATTTGGTAAATACCTATTGGAAGAGTAAGGCTGTAAAAACCGTAATTATTCACAACTGTGCCTGTTTTGAGCTCTTGGACAAAAATACGTGCAATACCTAAGGCCTCTCCGCTGCGCGCATCGGTAATGTAACCACTGACAGTGGCTTTTTTTTGAGCGACAACAAGAAACGACAAGGAAATAAAAAGTAAGGAGAGGAGCGTTTTCATAAATAAAAGTGTAGCAATGACGTCAATGCGCCGCAAAGGTAACAGCTTTATAACAAGAATGTGCATGAGAAGGTTCTCGAGCAACCATAAAAGCGTTTAAATCGGCATTTTTGCGCAGTGAATCCTTGGGATGTTTGTAAATTTGAAGCATGGAAAACACTTGTTTTTTATGGAATCACCAAATACACGGCCAAGTTATGGGCATTGGCAGCAGCCATGAATTGAAGTTGCGTCCAAATTTTGACCACACCCTTCTTCAAGATTTCTTCACTTTGCACAAAGGCAAATATATTTTTGGTTACCTCACTTATGACCTCAAAAACGAATTTGAAAATTTAAGCTCAAAACACCAAGACCATCTTGACTTTCCGTTGCTTCATTTTTGGGTACCTGACAGCCTTTACCAGTTAGCAAAGGAACCACGTTGGCTATGGGGAAGCAACAATGAAGCGCTCTTGCAAAGAGCAAAGGAATTTCTAGACGCTTTTTTAAGTAAAGACGCAAAGCTAAACATACCTTTTGAAGTTCGAACCGAGCAGTCTCGATACACCCAACAATTTGACCAACTCAAAAATGCGTTGCAAAGAGGAGATATCTATGAAGTAAATTACTGTCAAGAATTTTATGCCAAACAATGTTCAATCGAGCGGCCTCTTGCGCTTTTTGGCCGGCTAAATGAGCTCACCAAAGCCCCCCATGCAGCCTATTTTCAGACCGATACCCATTATGTACTTTGCGCAAGCCCCGAAAGATTCATTCAAAAAAAGGCTAGTTTACTACGTTCTGAACCCATCAAAGGAACGGCACCTAGATCTAAAGACCAAAAACAAGATGCGCAATTTACACAAGCGCTGCAAAACAATCCTAAAGAACGTGCTGAAAATATCATGATTGTCGACTTGGTACGCAATGACCTCTCTCAAATTGCCACTAAAAACAGTGTACAAGTCGAGGAACTCTGTCAAATTTACAGCTTTGAAACCGTTCATCAAATGATTTCTAAAATCAGTTGTGAACTCGATGAATCGGTAGGATTCTACGAGATTTTGAAGGCATGTTTTCCGATGGGAAGCATGACCGGCGCACCTAAAATTGCCGCCATGCAGCAAATCGAAGCGCACGAAGATTTTAAGCGAGGGCTGTATTCCGGAAGCATCGGACTCATTGACCCCGACGGAGATTTCGATTTCAATGTCGTGATTAGAAGCTTACTCTATAACCGAAAAACACAATATTTATCTTGTGCTGCAGGCAGCGCAATTACCATAACCGCCTCTGCCGAGGCCGAATTCCAGGAATGTTTATTAAAGGCCGAAAAACTGATCCATGGCCTCAGCTAAATCAATGTTATTAGCGCAAACGCTGAGTGATTTACGTCAGTTTTTTAAGGCGAACAAGGCGAACACCTATTTACTTGCAGCTAGTGGCGGCTTAGATTCTATGGTATTGTGCCACTTGCTACTTGAACTCCAACTCCCCTTTCAAATTTTACATGTCAATTATGGTTTGAGGGGGGAAGAAAGCAACGCCGACCAAGCATTGGTTGCAGCTTATTGTCAAAAACACCAAATCAAACTAGAGGTGCTTAAAGTAAGTTTAAAAGAACAACTAACAAGTGAAAAATTAAACCTACAGGCCGAAGCCAGGAAAATTCGGTATGATTTTTTCAAGAAAATTCAAAAAGAGAACCCCAAAAGCCTGATTTGCACGGCCCACCATGCAGATGACCAAATAGAAACTTTTTGGCTGCAATTGGCCCGAGATGCCGGGATAAAAGGCCTAGCAGGTATGGCCCGAGCAGATAGACATGTGTTGCGGCCGCTCTTGAATTTAAATCGAGACGACATTTTAGCTTTAGCCAAAGAACTGAAGGTGAGTTGGCGCGAAGACAGCAGCAATGCCTCACTCAAATACCGTAGAAACCTATGGCGCCATCAGCTCCTACCCTTTTTAAACGCTAGCATGCCAAAGTTAAATGGAGCGGTCGAACGGCTACAAAAGACGTTTGTACAAGAAATGATAGCCCAAGAAAAGTACCTTCATAAGGCGATTACACACTTTGACTTGAATAAAAGTATAGGTTTGATTGAATTATCTCAACTATCTGCATATCAATATTTAGAACTTTTTAAAAGCGCTGGCATTCCAACCCATTCAATCAAAAGGATCAGTGATTTATTTAAAGCTGAAAATGGAAAATATATCGCGTGGAAAAATCAAAGTACGCATAGCAAAAGCTATTTAGTGAGGCAGCAGCAGCACCTTACCCTTTTTAACGAAACACCTATCGAATGGTCTTACCATTTGAAAAAAGTCGTTAAAGAAGAAAAAGGAAAACAAATACAATTATTTATTGATACCGATCAAATCAAAGGCGAACCCTATTTTAGACAAGTTCATCCCGGAGACTCCATTCGTGTACAAGGCATGAATGGCTCCAAAAAAGTATTGCGCGTGCTCAAAGAGGCAGGAATACCTGCCCCACTAAGAACGCAACAAATGATCCTCTGCGACCAAGAAAAGGTATTGGCGATTCCGCAACTCCGGCTAAATGCAGCTATTGTAGCAACCACGAACACCACCAATTTTGCCCAGCTTTTCTTTTCAAAAAAGCCTTAATTTTGGACATGAACTCTTTGCCGCTAGATTTTATCAAACGCATCCAGGCTGATACATTTGTTCCGGATACACTGCTAGCTGCACTAGAGCAACCCGCTCCTACTTCGGTGCGCTTACACCCTGAAAGAAACGCAACTTTTGACAACAGTAGTCCTGTGCCATGGAACGCAAATGGGCGATATCTCGACAAAAGGCCAGCTTTTACCTATGATCCGCTTTTTCATGCGGGCGCTTATTACCCTCAAGAAGCAGGGTCTATGTATTTGATACAAGTATTACAAACACTTGAACTACCTCAAAACCCAGTAATTCTTGACCTCAGCGCCGCTCCCGGCGGAAAAAGCACACTTATTGCTGGTTTTTTGAAGCACCGAGGGGTGCTCATTGCCAATGAAATTAACCGTTCTAGAGCATATATTCTCAGTGAAAACCTCAGCAAATGGGGCTATTCAAATGTATTTGTTTCCAACCACAAGCCTTCGGAACTCAGTGCATTACATGGGCAATTAGATGTTTTGGTGATTGATGCGCCTTGTTCAGGAGAAGGTATGTTTCGCAAAGATCATCAGGCCAGAGCAGAATGGAATACAGCAAACGCCAATGTCTGTGCCGAAAGGCAAACCAATATCCTGAACGAAGTTTGGCCGCTACTCAAAGAGGGCGCCTTTTTGATTTACTCGACCTGCACATTTAACCCAGACGAAAATGAGCGGCAACTGCATAAATTAATCGAAGAAGGCCTTGCAGCCAAGGTTACACTCCCCGTGTTCGACGGCATGAAACCCGACCGCAGCCAAATTGGCTATTATTTTTTTCCAGATCAAATCAAAACCGAAGGCTTTTACATTGCTGCGCTGCAAAAAACAGAAACCACCTACGGCAAATCAAAACCAATAAAAATCCAACTTCAAAAGGGACTACCTCCAGATATAGATAGGCAAATATCTTACCCTTCTGGAATTGAATTTTGGCAAGAAAATGACCAAGTATTTGCCACTACCGTATTTGCACTCGACTTTTTGCATCGAATTAAAAATTTAAAGTTTTTAAAAACTGTGGTGCACATTGCAACTGCCAACAAAAAAACTTGGACACCTGGCTACGATATGGTGTATTCCCTGCAACTCCACTGGAAACTTCCGCTTAAACACGTCGAACTAAAAGAAGCGCTACAAATTTTGCATGGTGAAAGCCACCAATGGCTTGCTGAGGCTGGATTCTATTTTGTGGTCTACAATGGGCAAAAAATAGCGCTTATCAAGCAAATAGGTCAGCGCTTCAATAACATGCATCCCAACGAGTGGCGCATCAGACACCTCCCCAAATAAACCCCATGGAACTTCAAGAAGCACATCAAAAACTTTACAAGTATACGAGCTCTCGCATTCCGCTCAAAGATGCAGACTTTGAGCTTATCAAAAAGTACTACCACCTCAGAAAGGTGAATAAAAAAGACTTTTTCTTGAAAGAAGGATCCAGAAATTTCCAACAAGGATTCGTAGTAGCCGGTACCTTGCGCGTTTTTTATTCAGATGCAAAAGCAAATGAACATGTACTGTACTTTGCCTTTGAAGATTGGTGGGTTGGCGATTTATCAGCTTTTCATTTTGAGGATGCTGCAACACTGAATGTGCAAGCACTTGAAGACAGCTTTATTTTAGAGATTTCTAAAGAAGATCTAGAGTTTCTTTTTGAGCAAATTCCTGCGCTCGAACGCCTTTTTAGAATCATGGCTCAACGCACGCTAGCAGTTCTTCAAAAACGATTCTTAATGACGGTTTCTGCCCATGCAGAAGAGCGCTATTTAGAACTACTACAAAGACACCCACGGATCGAACAACTGGTAGCCCAGCATCAAATAGCATCCTATCTTGGCATTTTACCAGAGTCCTTAAGTAGAATGAAAAAAAAGCTCCTCTCGACAAAGTAGACTGCCTTAACATTGCAAATTGTCGGCATTCATTGTATATTCGCCACTCAATATTTTAATCATGACACAATTCAAACGTATTACGCTTGCCCTATTTTTATTTGTAGGGATTTTTGTTCGTGCCGATGAAGGCATGTGGTTCTTGATGTTTATCGATCGTCTCAACCACCGCGACATGCAAAAAATGGGTCTTCAATTGACGGCCGAAGAAATTTACAGTATCAATCATTCGTCATTAAAAGATGCAGTAGTGCAATTCAATGGTGGCTGCACAGCCGAACTCATTTCCAAAGATGGTTTGCTCTTGACCAACCACCACTGTGGCTACGACGCTATTGCAGAACTCTCTACCCCAGAAAAAGATTACCTCACAAATGGCTATTGGGCTGCAGACCGCAGTCAAGAACTCAAGCCAAAATCACTATATGTGCGCTTCTTTGTCCGTATGGACGACTGCACCAAGCGCATTTTGGCCAAGGTTTCCAATAATATGACTGAAGCAGAGCGCAATAAAATCATCCGCGAGGAGGTTGCGCTTATCGAAAAAGAAAACAGCGAAGGCGGCAAGTACGTGGTAAATGTGCGTTCTTTTTTTCAAGGAAATGAATTCTATTTTTTCGTTTATCAGGATTACAAAGACGTTCGTTTGGTCGGAACACCACCTAATAACATTGGTAAGTTCGGCGGAGACACCGACAACTGGGAATGGCCTCGCCACACCGGTGACTTCTCTATGTTTAGGGTTTACGCAGATGCCAATGGCGACCCAGCTGACTACAGCACAGCCAATGTTCCATTGCACCCAAAACACCACCTTCCTATTAACCTAAACGGTGTAAAAGAGGGTGATTTTGCCATGATTATGGGCTACCCGGGCCGAACCAACCGCTGGTTGCCGGCTGGTGGCATTGATCAAAACGTTAAATACGCCTATCCTGCATGGGTAGAAGCCTCCAAAACGGCAATGGATGCCATGAAAGTATACATGGATAAAGATGCTGGAGTTCGTTTGAACTATGCATCTAAATACGCACGTATTGCCAACTACTGGAAAAACCGTCAAGGCATGATCGACGCGCTTACAAAGTTTCAAACTGCTGATTCTAAAGCAATAAATGAAACCAAATTTGATGCCTGGGCCAACCGCCCTGGCAATAAAGCAACCTACGGCAATGTTGTCAAAAACATCAACGATTACTACACTGCCACTAACGACAAAGCACGCCACGATAACTACCTTATGATTTTATTTAGAGGGTCTGAATACGCCGCTATCTCAAGAGGTTTAGGTGCGCAATTAATGGCTTATTCAAAAGCAAATGAAACAGATAGAGCTCAAATGAAAATAGAGTTAAAAGCGGCTATCGATGAATTTTTTGCCAATAGTTATGCACCCGCTGAAATCGACATCCTTATCAATGGCTTGAACCTTTATGCTGCCAAAGCCAATTATGAACTCGAACCCGGAATTGAGGCAATGTACGCCGATGGCTCTGTGGAGACAGAAATCCGAGCCATGTTCGCGGTTTCTTTATTTGCTGCCAAAAACAGACTCTACGCATTCTTAGAAATTCCTAACGCTGGCATGATCGAAAACGATCCGTTCTTTGCACTTTCAACGAACATCATCAAGCATTTGAGCAAGCGCTCAGATGAACTTATTCGTTTAACAGACGAATACAATAAGGCCTACCGCTTATTAGTGGCTGGACTTCGGGAGTCTGGCCTGAGCACGATCATTTACCCCGATGCAAACAGTACCTTGCGTTTGACTTACGGGAAAGTCAGTGCCTTGCCAGCAGACAAGCGCAACGATGCTAAAATCAATAACTACACAACGCTTCAAGGCGCCATCAACAAATACAAGCCCCAAGACGAAGAATTTGATTTGCCACAGCGTCTCATTGAGCTCAATAAAAAGAAAGACTTTGGCCGCTATGCTGACAAAGCTGGTTACATGCCTGTCAACTTCCTAACTAATAACGACATAACAGGAGGAAACTCTGGCTCGCCCGTATTAAACGGAAAAGGAGAGCTCATTGGTTTGGCATTTGACGGCAACATTGAAGCCATGGCCGGAGACGTCATCTTCGACAACAAATTGCAAAAAACCATCAACGTTGACATCCGCTACGTTTTGTTTATCATTGACAAATACGCGGGTGCCAAACACATCGTGGACGAAATGACGATCGTTCAATAAGCTATTTTCAAGTTGGTGCTTCCAACTAACTTGTCAATGAAAAGGCCTCTTCGGAGGCCTTTTTTATTGATGGTATGTTGCAAGGGCAGCTTGTAAGTCTGCATAAACAAGCTTTTGGTCAAAAATACAAGAACCGATTGCCGTTAGTAGACAACAGCGCACCTCTCCGTTGTCATTCTTTTTATCGTGTTGCATGAGTGCCCAAAGCCCCTGGATATCATTGGGGATTTGAAGCGTATATAAACTTTTGATCCGTGTTTCAATTGCTAAAAATTCTGCCTGAGTTAAGGAAGATTGCCCAACAGATAATTTACTTTCCAACAAGAGACCAATGGCCACAGCATGCCCGTGAGAGAGTGGCGTATCTGTATGCAAATAATAGGACTCTAATGCATGGCCGATGGTGTGTCCAAAATTTAGGATTTTTCGTAAACCATTTTCTGATGGGTCTTTACCCACAATTTCAGCTTTAATTTGAACGCCTTTTTGAATGGTTTCAGAGCGGAGTTCCTTTTGTATGTCTTGAATTTCGGAAAGGTCTTGCCATAACTGCACATCTGAAATAAGGGCGTGCTTGAGCAGTTCAGCAAAGCCATTAACCCATTCTTCACTTGGTAAGGTTTGCAAAAAACCGGTATCGATGTAGGTAGCCTGAGCAGCAGCAAATGTTCCAATTTGATTTTTAAAACCCGCAAAATCGATTCCGGTTTTGCCTCCAACTGCGGCGTCTACCATTGCCAATAAACTCGTTGGGATATGAATAAACGCCAGGCCTCTTTTGTAAACAGAGGCTACAAAACCGCCTAGATCAGTAACCATACCTCCTCCGAGGTTAATGAGAAGGTCCCGGCGACCAAAGCCAGCTTCAGTTAGGGTTTCCCAAACTTGAAAACAAACTTCGAGCACCTTGTTTTCTTCGCCAGCTGGTAGCATAATTACCTCAGCTTTGGCCAGTGCATCAAAGTTGGTAATCAAAAATTCGAGACAGTGGTCGTGGGTATTTTCATCGACAAGGATGGCTATTTTTCTATTGGTAAATCTAAAAAGTTGGGTTTCAAAAGAGGAGTCGAGAAGTGGGCCCCATTCAATTGGACTCAGCTGTTCTGAAAAAGAAGCCGTTTGCATAGTTCAAATTTACGAAAAGAGCTTAATTTTGAGGCATGATTTCTTTCGACAACACCGAAATTGCCTTTCGTTCAAAAAACAAGCAAGATCTTCAGCGTGCGTATCTCTTATTTAAAATCATTGGAACACCTGTTTTTGTTAAAATTGGTAAAATACTGACCCCACTTGCACTCAAATTGCGCATGCCAATCAAAGGACTGATCAAAAAAACAATTTTCAAACAATTTTGCGGCGGAGAAACCATTCAAGATTGTGACCCCGCCATTTCAAGCCTAGATGCATTCAACATTGGGACGATCTTGGATTATTCGGTAGAAGGTAAAACAAAAGATGAAGACTTCGAGCAAACGACCCAAATTATCATTCAGACCATTGAAAAATCTGCAACAGATGCACGTATTCCATTTGCGGTTTTTAAAGTCACCGGCATCGGGCAACACCACCTACTAGAACGTGTTTCGGAACAAATCAGGGCCACCAGAAAAAATCTGGACTTTAAGCCATTCACTACCCAAGAAAATGAACAAATCCAAGCAATTATTGAGCGCATCGATCGCATTTGCGCGGCTGCTGCCCAATACCAAACACGCGTATTTATCGATGCTGAAGAAACCTGGATACAAACCGCTATAGACCAATGGGCTTTTGACATGATGCTCAAGTACAACACCTCTCGTTGTATTGTTTACAATACCATTCAGATGTATCGCCACGACCGACTAGCCTATTTAAAAGCAGAATTCGAACGCGCTAAAAATGCGGGCATCCAATACGGCGTCAAATTGGTGCGGGGCGCCTACATGGAAAAAGAACGTGCCAGAGCACAAGCGTTTGACTACCCCTCTCCTATCCAACGCGACAAAGCAAGTACTGACCAAGATTACGATGCGGCACTTGATTTTTTAGTAGCCAACAAAGCTATTTTTTCTGTTTGTGCGGGTACACACAATGAAAAAAGCTCGATGTACCTCGCCACCCTGCTTCATCAAGAACAAATTGATACAAAAGACCCCAAATTTTACTTTGCACAGCTTTTAGGGATGTCTGACCATATTTCCTACAATTTATCAGACGCTGGTTATCAAGTGGCTAAATACGTGCCTTTTGGGCCGGTCCATGAAGTGCTCCCTTACTTGCTTAGGCGTGCAGACGAAAACACGTCTGTGGCAGGCCAAACGAGTCGTGAGCTCGGGCTCATCATTAAAGAAAAAGCCAGAAGAAAGGCTTAGTACTTGACTATTGGGTAGGTTTTCCCTTCTATACGAACGAAATAAACACCTTGCGGCCAATTGCTGAGGTCAATTGTTTGGGCTGGAGTCATGGTTTCTCGCTGCAGTAAATTACCCATTGCATCTTGAATTTCAATCAATTTAGGTACGGAACCCGACCAATCAAAATGCAACACAGCAGCTACAGGGTTTGGAAACATCAGTACTTCACTTCCTGCAAATAACGGACTCAAACCCACTAACTGTTGAGTGGTAAAGACAGTGTCGGTCTGGACATAGGCAGATCCATCGCCGTTTATCTTGATGACAAAAACATTGCTTCCGCCGTTGAGCTGATTCTGACCATCTACAATAACTGAATTCATACCCGTGGCAACAAAACCACCATCTAAAGTTGGGCGGATGTTGCCGATGTAGTCATAACCCTGATTGAGTATTGTTGTTGAGGGTATCCCTGACATCCAATAGCCGTAATATGCATCGCCGTAACCGAAATAGAGATCATAAGGCTCTTGGTAAGTATTATTATTCATCACTTGAATGCCTAAAATGGTGAGGTCTTGCTGCGGCAGGTATGCAAATTGCTGGATGATCTCCTTGGCATCTATGCCATCTACAGGTGCAACT
>JALRJE010000071.1 GCA_023268965.1 Crocinitomicaceae bacterium | reverse complement strand
GTATTGATTTGTTCTAAGTTGGCATAACTGTGGTCATCTCGGGGGTTTTGCCGAAGTTGTTCTGTTGCCGCAGGTTTTTTGTTAGGTGAACTTTTGCAGGACCAAAAAAAAAGGGGGAGGACGACTACTAACCAGCGCATTAGTTATGGTTTTGTAGGTGAATGTATCCAAATTTTTCTTGTGGACCTAAAATTCCGTAAGTATACAAACCAATGTTTTTGCGGTCAAACTCAAAGGCTTTTGGTACCAACAATATATTTTCGTTTGCACGTTCATGGCTAATTTGGCGGGTCATGTTGCCATTATTTAAATCGATTTGCACCCATGCACCCACGTTTCGCTGTCTAGACAAACTAAAACTTGCCACATCTTGGGTTTGGTTTTTGAAGACTCCACTTTCATCGTAGTTCGATTTAGAATCATTGAAAATGAAATGTAATGTCGATCCATCGATAAAGCTGGCATAGGAACTGTAGGGTCCGTAGTCGTTGATGCTCACCTGAATTTTAGGGATGCGTTGTTCCCAGCGCAATTGTCCGTTTGTATCAATACAAAAGGCAACAATATCGTTGTAATAATAATAATTGGTAGTCATGCGCTGACCTGTTTGATTATTGAAAGTTGTATTGGTGTAGACGTAGTATTTTTCAATGGATCCTACATAACTACCATCGGGTAAGGTAAAGATATCCCGAACATCGTAACGAGAGAGTTGAGGGTCATCGTTGCGTCTTTCTAATCTTCTTTGAATGCGCATTTGTTCTGAGGCACGGTGTTCGCTGAGCATAATTTCAGTGCTAAATGGTAGAAAGCCAACTGCCATTGCGCTGTCCGTTTCTAGATTGAGTTGCGCACTAAAAAAACCATCTTGCATGCCGTCCCATTCGCTGTTGCTGTAAATTCCAAAAAGCGTGATACGATCAGGGTTCTGGGAATTCATGATGAAATTAGAGATGCGTTTTCCTTCGAGTTCAAAGGTGTAATCTTTGAGTCCCTGGCCGTTGAGTTGATAAACGTGTAAATTTTTAAATGCTTTACGGATTCTCACGCCTTGGTTTTCGATGGCGCTGAGTTCTATTATACCGATAAAAAATTCACCGTTGTCCGTTAAAAAATAATCTTCAATAGAACTCAAATTTGCATCGTAAGGCAAGCTGTATTCACCTGAATGAAGCACTTCGAGCGCATAGTTGAAGATTTTGTATCCGTATATGTCTGTCCCATTGCGTTTTCCAGGAATTTGATAATAGGCAACAAATAAGGATCTATCCGGAGACTCGAGTATGTTGAATTCGGGAAGTGCATTTGGCCTCGTGTCGATATATTGTAATATTTCGGATTCTTCTCTTACGTTGAACTCTGCATCCAAGACCTTAACAAAGAGCTTCATTTCTTTATTGTTGCGGTCAGCAACAAAAATAAGATGTTGTTGATCGCCTCTAAGCGTTTGGACGTAATATCCAAAACCTTCTGGTGTAACGGGTTTCACTTTGGTTCCTATGGTTGGGTTGAGCTGCTCAAATTGTGTCAGTTGAAAACCGGAACCCCCGAGTTGACTTGTGGCATGAATGCTCGAAAATTGTTGGTTCTGGTCAGCTAAAATTGATAGCAGCTGGCCTTTGTTTCGTTGGAGTTGACCCCATTGCCAATTGAGCCCTTGCGCATTTAATGCAAATGAAAAGGCAAGTAGAAAGGCAAAATAAAGGGCTTGTTGCATTACTTGACGAGTTGTACCCCTAGATAATTAGTAGGGCTGATGTGTTTGAGTTCTGTTTTGAGTTGGTCGCTGATGGCAAGTTCTTCAATAAACGCATGTACGCTCTCTTTGGTAACACGTTCATTTTTGCGCGTAAGGCCTTTAAGCGCCTCATATGGTTTTTCGAAACCCTCTCGTCGCAAGATGGTTTGAATGGCCTCCGCGACAACAGCCCAGTTGTTCTCGAGATCTTGTGCAAGAGCCTCCTGATTGAGCAGCAGCTTTTCGAGGCCTTTGAGCGTGGCACCAAATGCAATTATGCTGTGTGCAAGAGGCACGCCAACTACACGTAATACTGTAGAATCAGTGAGGTCTCGTTGTAGGCGAGAAACGGGAAGTTTAGCGGCTAAATGTTCAAAAAGCGCATTGGCCAAACCGATATTGCCTTCCGAGTTTTCAAAATCGATGGGGTTTACTTTGTGAGGCATCGCTGAGGAGCCAATTTCACCGGCCTTGATTTGTTGTTTGAAGTAGTCCATGGAGATGTAAGTCCACATGTCTCGGTCGAGGTCGAGTAAGATATTATTGATGCGTTTCATGCAATCAAAAACAGCAGCTAATTGATCATAGTGCTCAATTTGCGTTGTGGTTTGAGAGCGCTCTAAACCGAGGGTATTGTTCACAAAATGATTGCCAAAGGCAACCCAATCGGTATTGGGGTAGGCGACAAAATGCGCATTAAAGTTTCCAGTGGCGCCGCCAAATTTAGCGGGTAGCTTCAGGGTTTTTAAATGTGTAATTTGCTTGTTTAGACGCTCTGCAAAAACTTGAATTTCTTTGCCAAGGCGAGTAGGTGAAGCAGGCTGTCCATGTGTACGGGCAAGCATTGGCACCTCTTTCCAATCTTGTGCCAAAGACACGAGCTTGTTCTGTACGGCCATGAGTTGAGGTAAGTAAACCGCTTCAATTCCGTCTTTGAGCGAAAGCGGTATAGCAGTGTTGTTGATATCTTGCGAGGTCAGACCAAAGTGGATGAACTCGAGATAGGCTTCTAAACCGAGTGCTTGCATTTTTTCTTTAAGAAAATATTCGACGGCCTTTACATCATGGTTAGTTGTTCGTTCTGTTTCTTTGATCCAAAGTGCATCGGCTTGAGATAAATGGGTATAAATGGCACGTAAGGCCGGGAATTGGGATTTGGGAAACTCCTGCAAATTAGAAATACCACTTTCTACAAGGGCAATCAGGTATTCGACCTCTACCAAGACGCGGTAGCGAATGAGTCCAAATTCTGAAAAATAGGCTTGAAGAGCTGCTGTTTTGGATTGGTAGCGACCATCTATAGGGGAGATCGCGGTAAGAGCGTTAAATTCCATGTTGTATCTAAAGCACAAAGATACAATAAGTGCTAAAAATAGAAAAACGGAATACTGATTTGTCGTAATTTTGCTGCATGCAAGTTTCAACGCGTTTTATTAGGTTTCAGTGGGTGGTTTTAGTCCTCATTTTTTTGGTGGTTTTTGCAGGAAGTTTTGTGCGTATTTCAGGGAGCGGCATGGGTTGTCCTGATTGGCCTAAATGCTTTGGTCAATGGGTTCCGCCAACAGCGCTCTCCGAATTACCTACAAATTATAGAGAAGCCTATTTACTGAAGCGTCAAAAAAAAGTCGAGAAGTTTTGTTCTTTTTTACAACGAATTGGCATGGAAGCCACAGCCAAAAAAATCCAAAACGACCCTACAGTCTATATCGAGGAGGCTTTCAATGCGCGCAAAACCTGGATTGAATACATCAATCGTTTAGCTGGCTTTTTGGCTGGTAATGCCATGCTGCTGAGTTTTGGCTGGATGTTGCTTTTTTATCGCAAGCGCAAATGGTTATGGTTAGCCGCACTTAATCTTGTCTTAATTGGTATTGAAGCTTGGTTTGGTTCTATAGTAGTAGCGACTAATCTGGTTCCCTGGACCATCACAGTTCACCTCTTTTTAGCCTTGGTGATCATCGGCATCCAATTGTATTTACTACACAACATACAAAACAAAAAACGCCAAGATCTTCCTAAAGAAAAAACTTTTCAATGGCTAAGTTGGCTTATTCTAGTCATTACTTTCTATCAAATGTTCTTGGGTACGCAAGTCAGAGAATCTATTGACGCTTTAGTCAAGAAAGGCTATACAAGAGCAGAATGGGTAGAACAACTCGGGTTACCGTTTTTTATTCACAGAAGTTTCAGTTGGTTGGTTCTTATTTTACTCGTTTATTTATTTTGGCAAAACCGAAAAAAGTGGCATTATGCGCGCATCAATGTAGCTTTTTATTTGTTGGCTGCCGAGCTCATCACGGGCGTAGCACTGGCCTACGCAGACATGCCTGGTCTGGTTCAAACCGCACATTTGGTCTTTGCAAGTATTTTACTGGCGGTTTTGCTATTGATGCGTTACGACCAAGCGCAAAAGTCTGGTTAGTAGAGCAGCTGAATAGGCTTCGCTTTTCCATTCATTTCAATAAAGTAAATCCCGGAAGAATAGTCGGATAATGAAATGATTTGTTGGGTTTGCTCTAGCGTTATTTTTTCAAGGATACGACCTTGAAAATCTCTAATATGGATTCGCTCTCCAATCAATTGGTCTTGTATACGAATCAAGATGTTTCCTTCGGTATTGATGAGGGCGATGCTAAAATTTATTTGTTCTAAAAGCTGCGCATTTGCCAAGTAGGGAAGTCGCCAGGTTTCATCTATACGCTCATTGCCTGTTATCCCCGTGCTGAGATAAAAATAGCCACTGCTTACAAAACTCATGCAGCCTCTTCTTGGGCTCGCCGCAAAAGGCGTGAGCGTATCAATTTGAAAGCTATTTAAATTGATTTGTACTAATGCTACTTGCGTTTGGTCATTCTGATCAACGCCTCCAAAAACAAATAGCAAGGAGTCGTGCTGCGCCATGCTTTGGTACATCATTTGGCCGACTTGAAAAGCTGAGGTTGCTGCCCAAGTGTCTGTCTGTGGATCATATTGCCAGGTGTTTGTGTTCCATCCAGTTTGATTACTGTCATTGGTTCGACCACCAAAAAGGTAGCCTAAATTATTGTGCGCCGCGGCAAGTCCACGCCAACAGCCGCTAAACGGGAGGTCATTGAGTTGCTCCCAGGTGTTTGTATTGAAATGAAAACACCAAACCTCATTCAAAATGCCGCTATTGTTGCGACCACCGATGAGGTAAAAATCAGATCCAATCACTAAATGCTGACAACCGGCTCTGCCAGGAGCTGGCAAGTCTGGCATGGATGTCCAGCTGTTGGTAAGAGGTGAGTACTTCAAAAAGGTATTGAAATAATTACCCAAGCAATTTTCGCCACCTACAACAAATCCATTACCATCATAGCTAAACGCACTGGTGTATTGTCTTTCTTGCCATTGCGGCAAAGGAGCAATGCTCATCCAACTAGTTGTAGCAGGATGAAATGCATAGAAATCACCCGTGCATGAAAAGTCTGAGGCTCGGCCAGTACCACAATAATGGATATCGTTGATGGTAAACTGTGCGCCGTCGTCACGGGCTCCACCCGGATAATCTGCTAGTTGTTGCCAACTTTGGGCGCTGGCATTCAGGTGAATATTGAACAGGACGACTAAAACAACACGCATTTCCCTCAAACGCAAAAAATTATTTTTTAGTATGGTAGTCCTTAAAATGAGGGGGTTCCGGTAAAATGAGGTCGGGAAGAACGCTGCATCAGTTGCCATTTGTAATTGAGTTGGAGGCCGTAACGGAGGGTATTGTTGAGTAAGCTCGGTTGATTGAGGTTCAAACTGAGCATGATTTGATGTGCTCTTGCAATTTGCCGACCGTAGCCTAAATTGAATTGGCGGCGGGTGTAACCTAGCAAGAAATGATCTGTTTTTCGGAAATAACTCACAGAGGTATTGATGGATTGAAACCCTTCGTAGTACTCATAAAAAAGCGTGGCATCAAGGCTTTGGAGGCTATCTAGTTGAAATGATTTTTTAAGACCAATATGATAACTTGGAAGGTTAGTCAGGTAGAGAGGCTCTAAACTCCCGATGTCTACTTTGGACGAATAAATAGCATTGACACCGCTAAAAAATTGCCAATTCTTGTACCTGAGTTGGAAGCCTAGATTTAAATCGGCCAATTGATATTTGTCTATAAAGAACTCAATGATAGGTGAGCTTAAGCGATAATCATTGTAATTGAGGCCAATTGCAGGTCGGATACTCCAGTTGCTACTAAGTACAAAATCACGGCCAACACTTACTCCGATTGTCGTATTTTTTTGCCATGACCCCATTCCAGCATGTCCGGTGCTCAATCCAAATTTCCATTTGCCCATACTTTGCTGAAAGCGCAGTGCAGCTTGGTAATTGGCACTGTAGAGCGAGTTGAAACCGAGATAAGAAATATTGGTATTCAAGGAGCTGGCCTCGTATCCATCTCCATGGACTCTAGCATCTAAATGGTAGGCTGGATTTGTGAATTCGAGTTGATCGGAGGTATTACTTAACTGAGCCAAAGTGGCAAAGGGAAGTGCAAAAAGCAAAAGAAAAAAAGAATATTTTTTCATGGTTGAATAGGTTTTAGTTGGTTTAATCTTGCCTCATTGAGACAATTTGGATCAACGAAAAGTTACACTACACCTAAACTACGGTTTTTACGTTAACTTAGAGTGTATCTTTATCATGATGAGTCAAGAACCCCAAACAGAACTCCTTCAAGCCGCCACTTCTGGCGAGCGTAGGGCCCAATTGGCGCTTTACCAGTTGTGTTATCCGGTTCTGATCAGCACTGCTCGTCGCTATTACCACAATTCAGATGAACAAATGACCGTCGTTAACAACGCATTTGTGAAGGTTATTCAATACTTAGGTCAATACGAGACGGGTAGGTTTTTAAGTTGGGTAAAGCGCATCATTTCAAATGAAATCATCGATGAATACCGCCGCAACAAGCGCTACCACGAGCTCTACAAGTTCGATGCGCCAGTAGAAGAAAGAGGCAGCACAGATTTTCAGACCGATGCCATTTTTACAGAGGAGCAATTGCAGCATATGCTTCTTTGTTTATCAGAATCTGCGCGTTTGGTCTTCAACCTTTTTGCCATTGAAGGCTACAGCCACAAAGAAATTGCCAATATGTTGGGCGTTACCGAAGAAACCTCCAAGTGGCACACCAAAATGGCCCGCAAAAAATTACGTGAACTTATAGAAAAATCTCATGAAGCAGCAAGACAAAGATCCGTTGGATAAACTTTTTGCATCCTTAGCCGAACCTTCGGCTCAAACGCCTTCTGCAGCCTATCTGCAAGACCTTGAGTCGCGTCTAGACGCGCTTGGTCAAAGACGTCGCAAACTACTCGGAATGTGGTGGTTTTGGTCGGTATTTGGTGCCATCCTCAGCATTGGGCTATTCGCTTACTGGCAAAGTGAAGCCAGTACTTCTATAGCCTCAAAATCTCAGAAAGTGAAGCAAAAAACACATGGCTTTTCGGAAGCAAAAAACGCTAAAGCTGCAACCTTCCATTTGAACTCCTCCAAACTCAATTCCTCCATATCATTACACAACTCTAATCCTACTTCTTCTCCAGCTCATCCTGATATTTCATTGTCAATATCGCCCTATAATATTTCGCTTTTACCAGCAAAAGATGCTCCAATTGCTGATTTCTATTCAATCGAGGCTGCGTCATTAGACATTTCAGTTCTTTCCGATACCACTGCCAGCGTAGCAGTTGAAATAACCGATGATCAAGTAGTTTTAGAAACGAATACCATCGCTATCGATACAAATGGTCTTACTAAAGCTATTTTGGAACGCGGAATAATGCCACCTCATACGCAAAAAAGATGCGCGCATGCGATTGGCTTGCAATTTGGAGTAAGTGGGATTTTCTCTAGTTTTGAGGTGCCCAGTACTTTGACTACTGTTCCAGAGCCGTTAACGCCTAAAGAATTTCGCGAATGGCGCGAACTCGGCGAGCGGCAGACCTCTAGTTGGGATTTCAACCTTCGTTATCAACTATTTTTTGGGAAATGGGGTCTGCAAACGGGCTTAAATTACCTGGAGTGGGGAGAGCAATATACTTATGAGGTGATATCTGTCGAAGGAACCAACCGTTATCAGTATATTCAAATCCCGTTGGGGCTGAGTTACCAAATTCCATTGCGTCAAATATTGTTTCGCCCGACTATAGGACTTGCCATGGGTTATGGTATCAAACGAGATGGGGCATATATTTTGCCAAATAACAATGGGGTTGCAGTTGTTGAAGCAAGGAAGTGGGCTGCTAATGCCTACGCGCAATTCGAATTGGTTTATCAAGCCAATAAGCAAATACAGTTTTCGATTACACCTGTGTTTCGCTATTCTCTTGGAAATATTATTGAGCATGTAGACATCAAGAATCGTTATCAGTCAGTGGGTTTACTGACAGGCTTTTCTTTTTCATTTTGAATTTAGGTTTTTTTGGGGTCTTTAAAACTTAGTGTACAAAATACACTAAGTTGATAATTCTACTAACTTTACGGTGTAAATCTATTTCTATGAGCGCAAAAATTTTAGGTGTAGGTAGCTGTTTACCAACGCTTCGCATGACCAACCAAGACTTCATTGCTCACCGTTTTTATAAGGATATCGATCAGCCTTTTGAAGACAGTAATGAAACCATCATTGAGTACGGCCAACGGATCAAGCGTGCGGGCACCTACAAGGGCCTGAATCGTCTCATCCAAGGGTCAGCCGCAGACCAAACCAAAGCAGCCATGGTGGCGCTGGCCAAAGCTGGCCACACGCCTATCCTGCAAGTGCACGATGAAGTAGCATTGAGCGTCAAGTCACGCGAAGAGGCACAGGCCGCTGCAGAGATCATGGCCAACGCTGTGCGCATGGAGGTGCCAAGCCGCTGTGACGTGGAAGTGGGGCCGAGTTGGGGGG
>JALRJE010000005.1 GCA_023268965.1 Crocinitomicaceae bacterium | reverse complement strand
CCTCGACGACAAAACCTACAAGCCAAGTATGGTCTTTGGCCGGATCTCCGCTGCCAAAAACAATTTAATTTCACCAGAGGCTTATGCAGCCAATACAGAAATACAACTCGAAGACAAACAATCGCGCCGACCAGAACTCGGTCGTATTTTTCAGACCTATGCCAATCGCTGTTTAAAAGCTGGCGCTATGGACTTCGATGACCTTCTTTATTTTACGAATGTCCTCCTTCGAGACTTCCCAGACGTTCTTCATTACTACCAGCAAAAGTTCCAATATATTTTAGTGGACGAATATCAAGATACCAACTATGCGCAGTACCTGATTGTCAAAAAATTAGCCGCTGCTTATCAAAATATTTGTGTAGTCGGCGACGATGCTCAAAGTATTTACTCTTTCCGAGGCGCCAATATCGAAAACATCCTCAATTTCAGAAAAGACTACCCGGATTTTGTCTTGTACAAACTCGAACAAAACTACCGGAGCACTAAAAATATTGTAGAGGCTGCCAACAGCATCATCAAAAAGAATAAAGACCAAATACTCAAAACAGTTTGGACCGACAACACCGAAGGCGCCAAAATCAAAGTACAGCGTTCTTTAACAGATAACGAAGAAGGCCGAACCATTGCCCAAGCTGTTTTTGAACGCAAGACCGCCGAGGGCGCACGTTTCCAGGATTTCGCCATACTCTACCGCACCAACAAACAGTCTCGTGCTTTCGAAGAAGCCCTGCGCAAACTCAATATTCCTTACAAAATTTACGGTGGCTTGTCTTTTTATCAGCGCAAAGAAATCAAAGACCTCCTTGCCTATTTCCGACTGAGCGCCAACCCCCACGACGAAGAAGCGCTCAAACGCGTCATTAATTATCCAAAACGCGGCATCGGCAAAACCACCATTGAGAATATCATCATTGCTGCCAACCGCTACAATGTCAGTATGTGGGAGGTTATCAAAGATTTTCAGCGTTTTCCGGCCGACGTCGGGAGTGCGGCGCGCACCAAAATTTACGAGTTTGTGACTATGGTCGATAGCTTTGGTGCCGAGCTCGATAAAACCGATGCTTTTACCTTAGCCGAGCGCATTGCCAAATCTTCGGGCATTATCCGCGAACTACTTGCAGAAAAAGACAAAGGCCCTGAAGAGGTCGAGCGCTTTCAAAATATTGAAGAACTCTTGGCCGGTATTCAAGAATTTGTTCGTGGTGCTGATCCTGACGCACCTCGCACCCTTGCAGACTTCATGATGGACGTCGCCTTACTCACTGATGCGGATCAAGACAAACCCGAGGACCGCAATCATATCTCCCTAATGACCATCCACTCGAGCAAAGGACTCGAATTCCCGCATATTTACATTGTTGGCTTGGAAGAAAACCTTTTTCCTTCCCAAATGGCCCTCAATTCACGCTCAGAACTCGAGGAAGAGCGGCGTCTTTTCTATGTAGCACTTACCCGAGGGATGCGCAGCTGTATGCTCTCCTATGCTACGAGCCGTTTTACATGGGGGCAATCTATCATGTGTGAACCCTCTCGTTTCATCGATGAAATTGATCCGCAATATTTGCAGTTTGAGTCGGTTAGCCGGGCTTCAAATAGTAGATCATTAATGGGTTCAGGTGGTTTTGATCGAAGTTTTACGGGTGGCCTCAACAAACCGCTCGGCAACAACCCTCCTTTGCGCTCCCTCAAAGAGGTCAGTGGGCGGCCATCGACTTCTCAAACCGAAAATACACTGGCCATAATGGTCGGAAACAACGTGCTCCACGATCGTTTTGGCAAGGGTAAGGTGCTCAAACTAGAAGGTGAGGGTGCCGATAAAAAAGCAACGATTTTCTTTCCGCAGCACGGTTCTAAAACTGTATTATTAAGATTTGCAAATTTACAAATACTTGAAGATTAGTGTTTTAGTATAATTTAATTCAATAAAAGATTGAAATAAATTAATCTCCTAATAAATCTGGCCTTCTTTCTTTCGTGCGCTCATAGGCTTTTTCTTCGCGCCATGCCGCTACATCTTTCGGGTTGCCACCGAGTAAAACTTCCGGAACCTGCATACCTTTGAATTCAGGTGGACGCGTATACACTGGCGGCGCTAACAAACCATCTTGAAAAGAATCGGTCAGTGCTGAAGTTTCATCGTTGAGCACACCGGGAATAAGCCGTACTACCGCATCTACAACAATAGCTGCTGCAAGCTCTCCTCCACTCAGCACATAAGAACCAATGGATAGCTCTTTGGTAATATATAAATCGCGGATGCGTTGGTCGACGCCCTTGTAATGCCCACACAAAATCAAAAGATTCTGCGCGAGAGAAAGTTGATTACAAGTGCTTTGTTCAAGTAAGTCACCGTCCGGTGTCATATAAATGAGTTCGTCGTACTTGCGCTGCGCTTGCAGGGTTTCAATAGCCTTTGAAATAGGCCCCACACTCATGACCATACCCGCTCCACCACCGTATTGATAGTCGTCAACGTTGCGGTGTTTGTCGTCTGAGAAATCGCGCAAATTATGCACATGAATTTCGACATGACCCTTTGTTTGGGCACGTTGCATAATTGAAGCCGAAAACGGACTCTTCAACAACTCAGGTAAAACGGTAATAATATCAATACGCATGAAGCAAAGATAAGTCAATTCGACACAAATTACTACCTTTGCACAAACCCAATCCATGATCCAATTATCTGAACGTTTACTCGCAATGGAAGAGTCTGCAACCATTGCCATGGCTAAAAAAAGCCGCGAACTCAAATCCCAAGGAAAAGACGTGATCTCCCTCTCTTTGGGCGAACCTGATTTTCATACACCGGCATTCATCAAAGAAGCCGCTATAGAGGCCTTGGCTCAAAACTACACAACCTACACCCCCGTTCCAGGTTATGACGACCTCCGAGAAAGCATTTCTCACAAATTCTTGAGAGACAACAACCTTAGTTATGGAAAAGATCAAATTGTTGTTTCTACCGGAGCCAAGCAAAGCATTGCCAACTTGGTTTTAAGTCTCATCAATCCTGGCGACGAAGTCATTATTCCCGCACCATATTGGGTGTCTTATCTAGAAATCGTAAAAGTAGCAGATGGTATTCCTGTTGTGATCTCAGCAGGAATCGACAAAGATTTTAAAATCACAGGGGCCGACCTCGAAGCTGCCATTACGCCCAAAACCAAACTCCTGATGTTTTCAACGCCTTGTAACCCAACAGGATCAGTTTACAGCAAAGAAGAACTTCAAGACCTCGCTCGGGTACTTGCCAAGCACCCCAATGTGATTGCTATGTCAGATGAGATCTACGAACACATCAACTTTGTAGGTAAGCACGAAAGCCTAGCACAGTTCCCAGAAATTTACGACCAAGTAGTGACCGTCAATGGCGTTTCTAAAGCATGGGCCATGACCGGCTGGCGTCTGGGTTACATTGGTGCTCCTAAAGAAATTGCTGCCGCCTGTGACAAAGTCCAAGGCCAGTTTACCTCCGCAACAAGTTCCATTACCCAACGGGCAACTATCGCAGCTATGTATGCCGACCCTCATGTTCTTCAAGATATGATAACTGCTTTTGAAAGCAGACGCAACTTAGTATTGAGCGGCTTAAGAAAAATTCCCGGGCTTAAAGTGAATAATCCGGGTGGTGCCTTTTATGTATTCCCAGATTGTTCGTCCTACTTTGGCAAACAATACCATGGTCAAATGATCAGCAACTCCGACGACCTCTGCATGTATTTATTGGAAGTTGCGCTCGTTGCTTGCGTTGGCGGCGCAGCATTTGGCGACCCGAATTGTTTTCGAATTAGCTATGCAGCTTCTGAAGAAACCCTACAAAAAGCGGTTGACAGAATTGGTGCTGCTTTAGGCCAACTCCTATAACATGCACTTAACTGAGCTCTTCGAAGCCTTTAATGGCAAACGCGTCCTTGTAATAGGCGACGTCATGACCGACGCCTACATCAAAGGCCAAGTAACGCGCATGAGCCCCGAGGCGCCCGTGCCAGTTGTCGATCTTCAAGAACAAGAACAACGCATTGGTGGTGCAGGAAATGTAGCACTCAATTTAATTGCTCTAGGGGCAAACGCCATACTTGCCAGTGTAATTGGTCAAGACAACGCAGGCAAAGAACTCGAGCAAATGCTGCAAAATGCAGGAATTCAAACTTCAGCAATTGTTGTTTCTGCGCACAGAAAAACCACCATAAAAACAAGAGTGCTATCCGACGGCAAACAAATGTTGCGCATCGATTCCGAAGACCAGCACGACCTTCAGCCCGATGAAAGCAATTTGCTCAAAGAAAACATTTTAGCACTTCTTGCAGAAGGCATTGACGGAGTACTACTAGAAGACTACAACAAAGGAGTCCTCACCAGTGATCTTATTCAATGGATCATTACCGAGGCTAATTCAAGAAACATTCCAATTGCTGTCGATCCTAAAAAGAAAAATTTCTTTGCTTATGTAGGCTGCACACTGTTTAAGCCAAACTTAAAAGAACTCAAAGAAGGATTGCGCATCGATTTCAATTACCAAAAAGATCCTAGTGCTCTCCAAACCGCTATTGAACAATTGCAAAATAAAATAAACAGCCGCTACACACTTGTTACCTTATCCGAACATGGCGTTCAATTGTTCGATGGACTAAAGCACCAACACCACCCCGCATACCGTCGTAATATTGCCGATGTCTCGGGCGCTGGAGATACCGTTATTGCCACCACAACACTTTGTCTCATTTGCGGCGCTAGTCCTGAGCAAATGGCAGCACTCGCCAATTTAGCCGGAGGATTGGTCTGTGAACACCCTGGTGTAGTGAGTATCGACAAAGAAAAATTTCTACAAGAAGCACTTCAACTCATCCGCTAAAATATGTCTCAAAAAGTAGTCAAGCCTTACGATTCAGGCCAATCCAAAAAGGAAGAGGTTGCACAAATGTTTAACAATATTTCGGCTAACTACGACTTTTTAAATCATTTTCTATCACTCGGAATTGACCACCTTTGGAGAAGAAGAGCGGTCAAACAATTACAGGCCTTGAAGCCACAAATCATTCTCGACCTCGCAACAGGTACCGGAGATTTCGCTATTGCTTGCTTAAAGCTCCAACCTCAAAAAATTATCGGCATGGATATTTCTGCAGGTATGCTTGAGGTCGGAAAGAACAAAATGAAGAAACGTGCTTTTGATGATATCATCGAGATGCAACTTGGTGATTCCGAAAATATGCCCTTCGAAGATGCCACCTTTGATGCCATTACCGTTGGTTTTGGCGTGCGCAACTACGAAAACTTGGAAAAAGGCCTATCTGAAATGCTCAGAGTACTCAAGCCTGGTGGCCAAGCCGTGATTTTAGAATTTTCTAAACCAAAAGTGTTCCCGATCAAGCAATTATTTAGTTTTTATTCCAAAGTGCTTATTCCGCTTTTCGGTAAATACATTTCCAAAGACGAGCGTGCCTACACATACTTGCCCGAGAGTGTTGCTGTTTTTCCGGAAGGCGCTGATTTTATTTCAGTTCTTCAAAAAGTAGGATATCAAACGCAGCAACCCATCCGTTTAAGCGGCGGCATTGCCAGTATATATATCGGTACCAAAACACAATAAAAACAATCGATTTACGTTAGGGCACCATGAAGTTTTTACTCATTTTCTGCATGTTAGCTACAGGTTTGTTCGGACAAACCCAAAAGCAGCAGCGCTATAAAAACTTTGACAAGCGTTTCATTCATTTTGGCTTCATGTTAGGCGTAAACAGTTCAGATTTTACCGTAATGCCCAAACCCGACGCCTATAATCAATACCAACTTCTGTCGCTCACAAATAACGCCCAACCTGGCGGTCAGTTGGGTATTCTGACCACTGTTAAACTTGGCACCCCCACTATTCGCTTTCGCTTGATTCCAACACTATCGTTTCAAGAGCGGGTGCTCACCTACCAGAGCTTAGATACCATTTGGTTTTTGAATGGAAAAGGCGAACAGCGCGTGAATTCAACGAACCTTGAATTCCCCATGATGCTCCAATTTCGAACCAAACGCTACAACAACTTTACGGCCTACTCGCTCTTTGGTATGCAATATAGCATTGATTTACAATCACAGCAAGATGCCTCTCAAAACTTCTACGATCCTTTTGTAAAAATCAAAAGAAACGATTGGCAGGGGCAAATTGGTGCTGGTCTAGAGTTTTTTGCGCCGTATTTTAAATTTGGCATCGAACTCAAATATAGCCATGGTTTCAAAAGTAGTTTTATCCAAGACTACACACCTGTATCAAACCCTATCGACCAACTCTACAACAGGGCTTGGTATTTTTCCTTGATTTTTGAAGGATGAGCAACAATGTTCTTTTTACTTGTAGCCCCGAAGAAGCCACCAACCCCGTTTTTTTAGAACAACGCATTCGACAAGAATTGGGTATTCAAGCAGCGCAAACACTTGATTTTAGATGGCGCAAACGCAGTATTGACGCACGCCAAAAACAAATCAAAATCAATGCAAGTTTTGAGGTGGCTATCAATGGTAAATTAGCACCGCGATATCAAGCACAGGCTTTTGGCCCACTCAAAGCAAACGCAACAGCAGTTCATATCATCGGTGCAGGTCCTGCTGGGCTTTTTGCTGCGCTCGAGGCCATTGTGCAGGGCTTAAAACCCATTATTTTTGAACGCGGCAAAGATGTGCGAGCGCGCCGCCGAGACCTCGCTCAGCTCAGTAAAAATCAGCAACTCAATCCGGAATCAAATTATTGTTTTGGCGAAGGTGGTGCTGGCACCTATTCCGACGGAAAATTATATACTCGGTCTAAAAAGAGAGGCGCCATTCAAAAAGTACTGGAGTGGCTGGTTCAATTTGGCGCAAAAGAAGACATTTTAATTGATGCGCATCCGCACATAGGCACCAATAAATTACCTCAACTCATTGAAGCTATTCGCCATCAAATTATTGAAGCAGGCGGAGAAATTCACTTTGAACACAAACTCACGGATATCTCACACATTCATAACAAAATTACGAGTATTCAAATTAACGGAACCAAGCAAGTTGAGGTAGAGCACCTTATTCTGGCTACTGGTCACTCCGCTAGAGATATCTTTGAATTACTGCACCGGCATCAAATCGAACTCAAAGCCAAGCCTTTTGCGCTGGGGGTTCGGGTCGAACACACCCAAGACTACATAGACGGTTTGCAATACCACGGAAGAACCAACGACGCTTATTTACCTCCGGCTTCTTACAGCCTTGTGACACAAGTTGAGGACAGAGGTGTCTATTCCTTTTGTATGTGCCCAGGTGGAATTATAGCTCCATGTGCCACTGCTGATGGCGAAGTCGTAACGAATGGTTGGTCGCCCTCTAAACGCAATAATATTTATGCCAATTCAGGTATTGTGGTCAGCATTGAGCCAACTGATTTCCCCAAAACAAACTCGCCGTTTGTATGTCTTGATTTTCAAAAAGAGGTGGAGCGCGCCTGTTGGGAAGCCGCCGGAAAAACACAAAAAGTCCCTGCGCAGGGGCTCAAGGATTTTGTAGACGGCGCCAAAACTTCGAGATTCCCGAGGTCGTCGTATCAGCCTGGTATTGTTAGCGTTAATCTCAAAGAAATACTTCCAGATTTTGTATACCGTCGTTTAAAACAAGCGTTTATAGATTTTGATCAGAAAATGCCCGGGTTTATTACCAATGATGCAGTGGTTCATGCCCCAGAATCTCGCACTTCCTCTCCTGTACTGATACCTAGAGACCCCAACAGTTTTCAACATGTCGAAATTACTAACTTATATCCTATTGCCGAAGGTGCAGGTTATGCTGGGGGTATCGTTTCTGCGGCAATCGATGGAATCAATTGTAGTGAAAAAATTGCAAACCATTTGATTAGGCCTTAATTTTAAGCTTCTAAATTTATACTATGCGGTTCATTTTCTTTTTCTTGCTTTGTCTCTTTCAATTCAAAGCGAGTGCCCAGCTCGACACCTTATTTTGGTTTGTAGCACCTGAGGTAGCCCAAAGCCACGGAGACCGCCCAATTGTTTTTCGTTTTGCTTCTTTGAGCCAACCTGCCATAGTAACTGTTAGCCAACCTGCCAATCCGAATTTCCCCAGTCAAACCATCAACCTACTCGCCAATTCTGCGCAAACCCTTAATTTAACCACTTGGATCGATCAAATAGAAAACAAACCGGCAAATACAACCCTACCCTATGGCTTCAAAATTTCTGCCTCAGCGCCAATAATGGCTTATTACGAAGTTACCCCCACTTGTAATTGCAACCCAGATATCTTTGCGCTCAAAGGAAAAAATTCTTTGGGCACCTCGTTTATTGTTCCTGCCCAAAGCTTCCTTAACAATGCCTCTTATGCACGCTCTGGCTTCAATATTGTGGCTACAGAAGACAATACGGTCATTACGATCAACCCCAAACAAGCAATTGTTGGCCATGCGGCTAATATCCCATTCAGTATAACCCTTCAAAAAGGTCAAACCTATTCAGCGGAGGCTATATCAATTATGGCTAATCTGCACCTAAGCGGCTCCACCATAACTAGCAATTTTCCAATTGCAGTAACGATTCACGACGATTCCATGAACGGAGGGCCTTATGGTGGCTGTGCAGACCTCATGGGAGATCAACTTATTCCTAATCAAGTCCTTGGAACTGAGTATATCATCTTAAAAGGCTACTTAAACGGACCTGACAAAATTTATGTGGTGGCCGTCCAAAATAATACACAAATCACTGTCGACGGCAACCTAGTTGCCACTATCAATGCAACTGAAACTTTTGTACATACGCTCAGCAACCCAACTGTTTTGATCCAGACAAGTGAGCCAACCCATGTTTTGCACACTACCGGTTTTGGCTGCGAGGTGGGTGGTGCCATTCTTCCCTCTATTGTATGTACGGGCTCAAATACCGTAGCGTTTATTCGCTCAACAAGCGAATTTTTTGCGCTTAATATTTTGGTGCCTGCAGGAGGTGAAAACGATTTTACTTTCAATGGAAACCCAGGAGTCATTGACCCTGCTTTATTCAATTTTGTTCCCGGAACCAATAATGCTTGGAAATTTGCGCAAATTAATGCCACCAACTTTGTTGGTGTGCAACAAGCGTCTAGAATAGACAACCCTAATTTCAAGTTTCACTTGGGTGTAGTGCACGGCGGACCTTCCAGCGGTTGTAGATACGGCTACTTCAGTGATTTTGCTGCCGCACAATATCAAATTTCTGCCAATGACCAGAGCTTTTGTGTTGGAGAACCCATCATTTTGACAACCAATACCCTTACTGGTGCCACCTACAATTGGTCAGGGCCAAATAACTTAAGTGCAACAGGTCCTCAAATTCAAATTGCCCAAGCGCAGCTTTCTGATGCAGGTACTTATACAATTTCCGGCTATTTACCCGGAACTTGCTCAATTGTTCCAGATACCATAGACCTCACGATCAATAATAATCCGATTGCACCGAACTTATTTACAAATGGACCAGTTTGTGAAAGTGCTACACTTTCTTTTTGGACCAACGCTCCTGCCTCTCAATATTTTTGGAACCTCGACAATAATAACAGCATCCAAGATACTTTTCAATTAACCCTGAATCCGGGAGTCTACACCGCACAACTCTCTATTGTTGATACGAATGGCTGTATTTCTCCACCAAATACCCTTGCCGCCAGCGTATATGCAGCCCCAAGCATCAACTACAATGGCCCTGAAAGCGTTTGCGGACCGCTAGTAAACCTAATCGCAACAGCAACACCATTTACTCAAGATCCAATTGCGCAAATTGAGTGGATGCAAAGCGGACAAACAATTGGCACAGGTAACCCTTTTTCTTATGAGTTAGCATCTAACGACGGAAGCATGGAAACCTTTAGCGTTACGGTAACTAGTATGCTCGGTTGTTCCAACAGCGACACCTTTGAAGTGGTTTTCAATCCTTACCCGATTGTTTCTTTTTTAATTGATCCACTTTGCGATGGGCAAACCGTAAACCTAAATAACCAAAGTACCTGGACAGGAACACCAATCAATGGAACGTCTATTCAAGCAACTTTTCTACCTGGCGACGGCCAAACGCTTGCCAATATTCCATCAAGTTATACCTACAATCAGAGTGGCAGCTATACTGCAAGCCTTATTTTGGAAAGTTCGGCTGGCTGCAGTGATACCAGCACCCAAACTTTTCAACTTCTTGCTGTGCCACAAATCACGCTAAGCACCCAAGATACTTGCGGACAAGTAGCCACATTTCAGGCGCTCTTTGATGTGCCCCCGACGGCCGTTCAAAATTTGGAATGGGTAATCAATAATAGCACTTATAACCAGAATCCGCTCACCTTAAACTTTGAGCCAGCAGGCACCATTCCTTATCTCTTTACCTTGAACCTGACCAATGGCTGTAGTTACAACGCGAATGGAAGCATAGATATCATTGAGTCCATTCTGTTGGAGGAGATGGTCTTCCCAAATATCATCTCAACCAATAGCAATGCCGAGAACCACCTTTGGGCAATTGATTCACTCTATGAAAATTGTGCGAGTTTCGAGTTGCAGATTCTCAACCGTTGGGGACAAATGGTCTTTAATACAAATTCATCACAAAAAACCTTTGAAGGTAAAAATGAAAATGGTGAATCCTTACCGGAGGGTATTTATTTCTATGTCTTTACCAGCGGAGATCAGAAAAGACAAGGCTTTCTTCATGTGATCCACTAAGAAGATGTAAATTTGTTTCATGAAACGCGTAGTTGTAGGTCTTTCTGGTGGTGTGGACTCCAGCGTTGCTGCCTTATTACTGCAACAACAAGGTTATGAGGTCATCGGTATGTTCATGCGCAATTGGCACGACCAAAGCGTGACGCTCTCCGACGAATGCCCATGGATAGACGACTCCAATGATGCTTTACTTATTGCACAGCAACTAGGCATTCCTTTTCAAGTCATTGATTTATCGGAAGCATATAAAGAGCGGATTGTCAACTACATGTTCAAGGAATACCAGGTTGGCCGGACCCCAAACCCAGATATTCTCTGCAACCGTGAAATTAAATTTGATGTCTTTTTAAAAGCAGCCCTAGACCTCGGTGCCGACTACGTAGCAACTGGTCATTATTGTCAGCGTCAAGAAAACCAAGACGGCAGTTTTAGCTTGCTTGCCGGAGCCGACCCCGGTAAAGATCAGTCCTATTTTTTATGTCAAATAAGTCAAGCACAACTCGAAAAAGCATTGTTCCCCATTGGGCATCTGCAAAAATCAGAAGTGCGTAAAATTGCACTCGACCATGGACTCATTACGGCCGCCAAAAAAGATTCACAAGGGCTTTGTTTTGTAGGAAAAATAGCACTCCCTACTTTTTTACAACAACAATTGGCGCCAAAAGAAGGGGCTGTAATTGAAGTTTCACCTCATTTGCCTATTTATAAAGCTTACCAAAAGCTTGAGCCTTCACTCGAACAAATTGAAGTGCTTGCTGCTCCATTTTCTTATATCCCGACCAATGGAAAACAGGTGACTACCCACCAGGGAGCACATTATTACACAATTGGTCAACGAAAGGGCTTGCATATTGGCGGAAGACCGGAACCCAGTTTTGTGGTTGGAATAGATACGATTCAAAATATTGTATACAGTGGGCAGACTGAATTGCATCCTGGTCTGAACCGTTGGGCGCTAAAATTAGAAGCAGATACACTATCGTGGTTGCGCGTTCACCCCACTTTTGAAAAAACGGGGGTGCTGCCATGTTTGGTTCGGATCCGTTATCGGCAACCGCTACAAAAGGCACAGCTTATCAAAAAACAAGAGCAATTTTACATCCTATTTGAAACCAAGCAAAAGGGCATTACACCAGGGCAATTTGCTGCATGGTACTTAGACAATGAACTCCTAGGTTCAGGGGTCATTGCATAAAAAAAAGGACCCGTATTTGAGTCCTTTTAATGAGAAGCTATTATTCTTAACATAAATTAATTGAGAATCAGTGCAAAACCATGCGGTTCCGTATTGAGTTTTTCTTCTGAAAATCTGATACTATCTAATAAATCTGCGACTTCAAAAATATTTAACGGACTTTTCACACCCAATACACGGTGCTGGTCTAATTTCAATTTCGCTTGACGAATTGATTTGCTGCGGAGAGATTGAATACTTGTGGTCATGTCGTTTGTTGTTGGTTTGGACATTGATACGCTAGAATTGTGCCAAGGTTTCAATTTCGTGTTTCAATATCATGAAACAAAGTAAATGGAGATATTTATAATTCTTATTATGAGTACTTTAACTTAAGTACAGATTTTATGATTTTATCCACATTTTTTACGTGTACTCCTCCTTAAAATGTTTATAAACGTTCTCAAAAGACATCGTTATATTTGTAATGTGAAATACCTCATTCTCTTCTTTCCACTTTTGTTTATGTCCTGCAAGGAGCAAAACAACGAAACCAACGACCAACCAATTGTTGAAGGGCCCGCATTAAAAGGCAAGCAATCATTGGCCGACTATGCAGACCGAATGGTCCGTGCCAAATTAGGAATTCAGGCCAATGAGCAATTTGAGCTCAAAATCTATCGAGCACAACTCGATGCCGATGGAATTGAAGATGCGATTGTTACGGTGAATCGGCTCGACTTTGCCATGAAAGAAGCAATGGCTTCTGCCAACCCGGCCAAAAGAGCTGAACTTGGCTACATGGGTAATTTTAATTATTTTTTCTTTTTTGATGGAAAACTAGATATGCTCTCCCCTCCTATTTCTATCCCATCATCGCCATTATTGCCACTCCAGGTTCAATTTGAAAATATCAGCTCCCCTGACTACCAAGACATTCTTATAGACTTTAGAATCCGCAACGCAAGCTACAAAGACTTTTATACCGTGAGTAATCATACCCCAAGACGAATTTTTCAATTCAAAAATTTTGATGGTTTAGGAACCAAGCTTACAGAAGCGTATCATTTTCAATTTGGCGCTGGTTCTTACGGGGTCCAAAAGAATATTTTTGTTATGGAAGGTCAACTTGAAACGTTACCAGCGGGTGAGGATAAGAATACTTTTGTGCCGAAAATCAAGCCCTTTGAAAAAATTAAGTTTACTTTCTTCTATTTGGAAAGGGAGGCAAAATATGCCACCAAAGACAGTCAATAAAAAAGGCGAAGCTTACTCCGCCTTTTCATTCAATAGTTCAAGTATTTAGAAATTTCCACGTAGCGTCAGGATGAAATTTCTGCCCGGTGCAGAGATATTAGAGGCAAACATGCGGTAATTTCGATCCAATATATTTTCACAGGCAAGCTGTATACTTAACTGATTATTGACATTGTAATTTGCTCTAAGATTGAGCGTAAACCAACTAGGCATTCCATTAGAAGTTGCGAAGGCAAAATTATCCTCACCTATAAAATTGTAATCCGCTAAGTGTTTCCAACCGGCATACATGACAAAGCCTTCAAGTTTGAGTTTGTTGTGCAACATCGTGTAGCGTAAACTCACTTTACCAAATGTTGGTGCAATGTGATCTAACGGATAAGGAACAGTGTCAGTAATGATTCGACCAAAGGTATAATTATAGCTTCCTGAAAGTTGCAATCGAGGCGTAAGCTGTGCCTGCAACATCGCTTCAATGCCCCTCACATAAGCATTTCCACTATTGGTGGTGGTGAGCACCTGACTCATTTGACCATCATAAAATATACTATCAGCACCATTGAACGTGCCTTTTTGCACAGAAAGCACATTGGTCAAATAGGTTTGATATAAATTCAACCCAAATGTGCTTTTTTTCATAAACTGATACTGAAAACCAAATTCTGCATTATAAGCATACTCTGCCCTTAAATTTGGATTGGGTACAATGACGTTACCTGGTACGGATTCAAATACTTTGGTGAGGTCATCTACATTGGGTGCTCTAAATGCAGTAGAACCATTCAGTGTAATGCGCAATTTGGAAATGGGCATGTAAATGAGACCTAAATTACCGTTTATAGCAAAATGATTCTGACTGATCTGATTAAACGG
>JALRJE010000105.1 GCA_023268965.1 Crocinitomicaceae bacterium | reverse complement strand
ATATTGGAGGTGTACTCACCTTTTTACTGCTTTAAGCAATGCAGCAGTCTGTGAACTATGAGCAATGCTTAGATTGGCTTTTTTCACGCTTTCCAGCATACCAAAATCTAGGTGCGGTGGCGTACAAACCCGGCTTAGCTCGGGTCAATGAATTACTGGATATTCTTCGGATCAATCCCCATCAAATTCCGAGCATACACATTGCCGGAACAAACGGGAAAGGAAGCACCGCAGCCTACTGCGCTAGTTTGTTATCCGAAAAAGCACTCAAAGTTGGACTTTTTACCTCCCCACACATCTATGATTTTTCAGAACGCATCCGCGTAAATGGTGAACCTATTGATCAGCAAAGCGTCATTGATTTTTGTTTACGTTTTCAACAATTGAATTCAGACATAGATGCCAGTTTCTTTGAGCTTACCTTTGCCATGGCCTTGGCTCATTTTCGAGACCAAGACTGTGACTACATGGTCATAGAAACAGGTCTTGGTGGCAGACTAGACGCCACCAACATCCTAATACCTAAAGTAAGTGTAATCACCAATATTTCATTAGATCATCAAGATTTACTCGGCGATACCATCGAGAAAATCGCATTTGAAAAAGCAGGTATTATCAAACAACAAATACCTGTAGTAATCGGTGAGCTAACACCCACAACCACTGCAATTTTTGAGCATATATCACGGAATCTGGCTGCGCCAATTTACTATTGTGAAGACACGCTCTCGGCTTTTGATGAGCTGCCACTGACCGGGTATCAAAAGAAAAACTTTCAAATAGCAATTGCTGCATTGAATCGAATTGGACTAGAATGCTCCAAAGAAATGCAACAAGCTGCACTCAAGAATCTTTATCAGCATACCGGTTTCTTTGGTCGCTTGCAAACAATCTGCCAAAAGCCAAAAATAATTATTGATGTATCTCACAACCCTGCCGGCGTTCAGCATACACTTCCCATCATAGAACAAGAATGCCGCGGGCAACTTTTTATCCTTTATGGAGCCTCTAAGGATAAAGATGCCCATGAAATTTTGAAGCTTTTTCCCAAACAAGCCAAAGTAGCCGCTTGTCTTTTTACGAACCCCAGATCTAAAAACCGCGAAGAGTGGACAGCTACTGGCATCGCTACGATTTATGACCACATAGATACTGCCATCAATGCCATTCAAGAGCAAATGCAAACCCAAGACCTACTGTGGGTTACTGGTAGTTTTTTCTTAATCTCTGATCTATCTACTGAAAAAAAGATTTTTTAAAGTATCTTTGCCCTAATGGAAAAGCAAGTCATCCTCAATGCCACCCAGCTCGAACTGACGCTTAAACGGCTTTCCCACGAACTTATTGAGACCCACGGCAACTTTGAGAACTCAGTGCTCATAGGCTTGCAACCAAGAGGCATTCACGTCACAACTCGTCTCAAAACCCAACTCGAATCAATTCTAGAACTTCCTATACAAGCAGGCAACCTAGATATTACTTTTCATCGTGACGACTTCCGCCGCAGAGAAGCACCTTTACTCCCGAGTATCACAAACATTGATTTCTCCATAGAAAATAAACGCGTCATACTTATCGACGATGTATTATTTACTGGGCGGACTATTCGTGCTGGCCTTGATGCACTGCTCACGTTCGGACGGCCATCACAAGTTCAACTGTTAGCCCTAATAGACAGGCGCTTTAGTCGAGACCTTCCCATTCAAGCAGACTACATAGGAAAAACTGTTGATACGCTCGCTTCTGAACGTGTAGCCGTAGAATGGAAAGAAATCGAAGGACAAGATCAAATTTTATTATTCACAAAAGAAGGACATGAAGCAGCTCAGCGTTGATCACCTCACTGGCATCGTAGACCTCACACGTCAAGATATCGAACTCATCCTCGAAACCGCTGCGCGCTTTAAAGAAGTGATCAATAGGCCCATTAAAAAAGTACCTTCGCTCAGAGACATCACAATTGCCAACGTCTTTTTTGAAAATTCGACCCGAACAAGATTATCTTTTGAACTCGCGCAAAAAAGACTTTCAGCAGACATCGTAAATTTTAGCGCGGCAAGCTCATCGGTAAAAAAAGGAGAAACCCTCGTTGATACAGTCAATAACATACTTGCTATGAAGGTTGACATGGTCGTGATGAGACATCCAAACCCAGGTGCAGCCAAATTTTTATCCGAAAAAATAAATGCAAGAGTTATAAATGCCGGAGACGGCACACACGAACACCCTACCCAAGCACTGCTCGATGCCTTTTCTATTCAAGAAAAATTAGGAACCGTAGAAGGAAAAAAGGTGGTCATTGTTGGAGATATCCTACACTCTAGAGTGGCGCTTAGCAACATCTATTGCCTACAAAAACTAGGTGCTGAAGTCATGGTTTGCGGGCCGAGCACACTGATTCCAAAATATATACATGAGCTCGGTGTGAAGGTTTCGCACCACCTTAGAGAAGCCCTTGAATGGTGCGATGTCGCTAATATGTTGCGCATCCAGTTAGAACGGCAAGACATCAAATATTTTCCTTCGATGCGGGAATACGCTCAACTTTTTGGTCTAAATAAAGCTTTGCTTGACTCCTTATCTAAAGAAATTGTCATTATGCACCCCGGGCCTATTAATCGCGGGGTAGAAATCACCTCAGACGTTGCCGACTCAGCACAAAGTATTATTCTCGACCAGGTCGAAAACGGTGTGGCAGTGCGCATGGCGGTAATTTATTTACTCGCAGCCAAGATCGAAAGATAAATTCGTTATTTTTGAGCAAATCCTTGCCATGAATTTTTCTCTGGACCCTCAGGGCCAAATTGTAGTAGTCAGTACCGAAGTTGAAAAACTTGACGCTAGCAATGCTCCTGAGCTTAAAGCTCATTTTGTACAACTCAATAAAGTTGGCACCAACTACATTGTCTTAGACATGAGTAAAACCAAATACTGTGATTCATCTGGTTTGTCTGCGGTACTCATCGCCAATCGGCTTTGTAAAGACACCAATGGTAAATTTGCCCTAGCTGGCTTACAACCAAGTGTACGCAAACTCATTGAAATTGCCCAGCTCGATAAAGTACTAACAATCGGAAATTCTACCAACGCCGCCTTAGACTTGCTTGCAAAGTGAGTTTTGAATTACACATACTCGGTTCTGGTGCGGCGCTTCCTACGAGCAAAAGACAAGCCACCTCACAATACATCAATTGCAATGAAAGGCACATTTTAATCGATTGCGCTGAGGGTACCCAACAACAATTGCGTAAATACGGCCTTAAACTTCAAAAAATACAATACATCCTCATATCGCATCTTCACGGTGATCACTTCTTTGGTTTGCCCGGCCTACTCTCTACCATGCATTTACTTGGTCGCAATAAAAGATTACAAATATTTGGTCCGATCGGTTTAGAGCCACTCATGAGAGCCATGCTGGCTGCTGGAGGGCATCCCTTGCAATTTGATATTACTTTTCATAGCCTTGACCCAAGTGCCAAGCAGCTCATCTTCGAAGACCGGCTCATCGAAATCTATGCTTTCGCCCTCAAGCATCGCATCCCAACAATTGGCTACCGAATCGACGAAAAACCTAAATTACTCAACCTCGATAAAACGGCAATTTCTGCCGCCGGCTTAAGCATCGAAGACCTACCCAAACTAAAATCAGGTATTTCCATTGAAAGAAATGATAAAAAGTACAATTATAAAGATTACACGTTGCCCGCTCAACCGGTGTATAGCTATGCTTTTTGTTCCGATACCAAACCGAGCCCCATCTATTTAGAAGCCATACAAAACGTTGATTTATTGTATCACGAGGCCACGTTTACAGATTTGCACTTAGCCCGAGCCAAGAAAACTTATCATTCGACTGCCAGACAAGCAGCTCAGCAAGCCAAAGCAGCTCAATGCAAAAACCTCTTACTCGGTCATTTTTCGTCGCGCTATGACGACGCGTTGCAACATTTACTAGAAGCGCAAGAAGAATTCTCAAACGTAGCAGCAGCAGAAGATGGCTTAAAGATTGTGCTGGGTAAGTGGGTGCCTATTTTTGGGAACGCCGATAAAAAATTAGGGCCACTAGGGCAAAAATAGCGTTGGGCAACCAAACAGACCAAAGGGTTGGGAATCCGACTTTAACCGCAGCTACCGTGAGCATTTTCATCGCAAAAATATAAACAAAGATAAATGCCAAACCTATGGCGATGTTCATGCCCTGCCCACCTCTTTTTTTCTGAGAGGCAACAGAAACACCAATTATAGTTAAGATGTAAGTTGCAAATGGAAATGCCGTGCGCTGATGCAATTCAATTTCAAATTCTGGCACCAGTTTAGAACCCTTCAATTTTTCCCTTTCAATTGCATCCTTGAGCTCTGTATAGGTTAAGGCCTGTGCCGCGTTATCTCGCTGCGCCATCTCTTCAATGCGATATACAAAGGTGGTGTCTTTCTGACGACCATGGATGAGCTTGGCTTTGGGAAACTTGTAATCTTTCTCGTAATAATCAGTGAGCTTCCATTGATTGGTTCCAGGTTTATTTTTGGCAAAACGTGCACGCAAGAAATAAATAGGCTTGTTGTCTTTACTCCATTTTTGTATGGTCAAATCACTAACCCTTTGTTCTTGAGCTGCATAATTAGAAAAGTAAACCAGTTCATTTCCAGGATACGCCGCTTGATAGTTGTTAACGGTGAGCACATCTCGATAATAACGTTCTTCAAATGCAAGTCTTATTTTATTGGTGCGCGGAACAATCAGATGATTGAGAACCAAGGACAATATAGTAAGTATGGTAGCACCAATAAAGTAGGGCCTAAGGAAGCGTGCAACAGGTCTGCCAGAAAACCAAATCGGGATGATTTCTGTATTTTGCGCCATTTTTCCGGTAAACCAAATCACGGATAAAAAAATGATCATCGAGGAAAAGGTGTTGCCGTAATAGAAGATAAACGTGACGTAATAGCGAAAGAAAATCTCTTGCAGCGGAGCTTTATTGCTAATAAACTCACTCAGCTTTTCGGAGATATCGAATACCACAGAAAAGAGCATGATGAGTCCGAGCATGAAAAAGAACGTACTCAAGAATTTTTTGATGATATATCGATCTATGCGTTTAAGCATCTATTAGCGTCGTTGTCCGAGTTGGGTAATAACCTGATTTTTCCAGGCCACAAATTCACCACTCGCGATTTTCTCGCGGGCCAGGCGCATGAGTTCAAGGTAAAAAGCCAAGTTATGAATAGTGGCAATTTGAATACCGAGGTATTCTCCAGTTTTGATGAGATGACGCAAATATGCTTTGGTATATACTTGGTCTACCCATACCTTACTGGTCGGGTCCAAAGGGCTGAAATCTTTGGCCCATTTTTCATTTTTAATATTAATGGTGCCTTCCCAGGTATACAATAAGCCGTGCCGTGCATTTCTGCTGGGCATCACGCAGTCAAACATATCAACCCCTAGGGCAATTGACTCCAATAAGTTGGTAGGCGTCCCGACACCCATAAGATAACGCGGCTTTTCGGTAGGTAAAATACCACATACGAGTTCGGTCATTGCATAGAGTTCGTCGTCGGGTTCGCCAACAGATAAGCCACCAATTGCATTGCCCACGGCATCAAAGGAAGCAATAGCGTGTGCAGATTCTTCTCTGAGGTCTTGGTAAGTGCTCCCCTGAACAATAGGAAAAAGTGCTTGCTCATATCCATATTTGGGTGCGGTTTGTTCCATGGCTGTAAAGCAGCGGCCCAACCACCGATGTGTGAGGTGCATGGATCGTTTAGCATATGCGTAATCACAAGGGTATGGTGTACATTCGTCAAAGGCCATGATGATGTCCGCACCAATGCTCCGTTGAATTTCTATGGCGCGTTCTGGTGTAAAAAAATGATAGCTGCCATCGATGTGTGATTGAAACTTTACGCCTTCTTCCTGAATTTTACGTGACCCCGAAAGAGAATATACTTGATAACCACCACTATCTGTCAATATTGGCCGTTCCCAACCAATGAACTGGTGCAAGCCACCTGCTGCTTCCAAAACGTCTGTACCTGGACGCAAAAACAAATGATAGGTATTGCCTAAAATAATTTGCGCATTGATGTCGTCTCGGAGCTCTTGCTGATGAACTCCTTTGACAGAGCCCACCGTACCAACTGGCATAAAAATTGGCGTTTCTATTGTACCGTGGTCGGTGTGTAGCAGACCAAGTCTAGCTTTTGATTGAGAATCTGTCTTTAAGAGGTCAAAGTGCATAACAATGTTGAAAAATACCTTGAGCAAAGATACGTGTAATTAAATTCCCTAGACATCTTTGTAGTCTGAGATGACATACTTGCCAAGCATTCAAAACGACTTGTGGGCCTACTTGCTGCTGAGCGCTATTCTATTTGGTGCTATTCAACTTTTTTATGTGTTCAATTTCTATGCAAGATTTGCGTTTAAGAAGCAAAAAGCACCCGAAAATCGACAGCAATACCCGCCAATTTCAGTGATTATCGCAGCCAGAAACGAATCTGACAATCTCTACGAACACCTCCCTACCATCCTAAGTCAGGATTATCCAAACTATGAGGTTATTGTCGTCAATAATCAAAGTATCGACGATAGCAACTGGATTTTAACTGCATTTGCCCAACAATTTCCGCAATTAAAAGTAGTCGAAATCTCGCGCAGCCCGCACCTCAAGCCAGGTAAAAAATTACCCATCACCCTCGGCATCAAAGCCGCTACTTACGACTTTTTTGTGCTTACCGATGCCGATTGCCAACCTGTGAGTAATCAATGGCTTAAAAACATGATTGATGGTAGCTCCTCTGACCATCAATTTGTAATTGGCTATAGCCCATTTACGAAAAATAATGGATTTTTGAATAAACTGGTGCGCTACGACAACGCGTGGATGGGTACAAATGCATTCGCCTATGCACTGGCTGGCTGGCCCTTTAAAGCCAGTGGACGCAACATTGCCTATACTCAGCAACTCTTTCAGAAGGTCAACGGCTTCAAATCACACTATGCCATCAGCCCAGGCGACGACGACCTGCTATTGCAAGATGCCTTGCGGTATACCAAAGCGAGTATTGTGGACGACCCCTCCTCTTTTGTGCGTTCTGCAGCTCCTTCGACCTGGTCGAGCTGGTTTGCACAAAAAGCGAAATACCACATTAGTTCGGCGCGCTACCCTGTTATTAAAAAAGTAATGTTAGGAATCTATCCCTTGAGCCTGATTTTCATGTGGATTTCTTTTGTTGCTTTGTGCTTGAATTTAAATTACTTGCCCATAAGTACGAGTATATTTTTTGGCATTATTGTCATTAAATGGTGGCTGCAGGGTGCTTGTTTAAACCGACTTGAAGAAAAGAAACTCGTGTTCTTTTTTCCCTTGTGGGACTTATTCTATAGCATTCTAATGCCTATCGTTTATTATATCTCCGAAAGGCAAAAATATTACAGATGGTAGAGAACGAGCACTTATCCGATAAAGCCAAACACGATCTGCAGTTAGTTGCTGCAGCTCGGTTGGGAAGTCAGGCAGCTTATGCCGATTTAATGGAGCGTTACCGCGACTCTATCTACTTTATGATGCTCAAAATGGTGAAAAATTCAGACGATGCCGACGACCTCACAATCGAAGCCTTCGGTAAAGCATTTGCCCGTCTAGAACAATACTCTCCAAGCTTTGCGTTTAGTACTTGGCTGTTTAAAATCGCCTCAAATAACTGCATCGACTTCATTCGTAAAAAACGTGTGGAAGTAACATCTATTGATAGAGGTATCACCACGAGTGATGGTGAACGCATGCACATAGATGCAAAGTCTCAAACTTTAAACCCCGAAGAAACCATCATTCAAGGCCAAAGATTGGTCCACATGAGACTCCTCGTTAGCAAACTCAAGCCAAAATACCGTGAACTCGTAGAAAAACGTTATTTCGAGGAAAAAAGCTATGAGGAAATTGCTGAAGAACTCAATCTGCCATTAGGAACAGTTAAAGCACAACTATTCCGCGCGCGTGATTTTTTAGCCGCCATGATGCAGCACACCAAAGACAGCATCTAAATGAAGCTCATCGAACATTACTTTCCCGATCTAAACCCATTACAACTGCAGCAATTTGCCTCTTTAGAAGGCCTTTACCAAACCTGGAATGCACAAATCAATGTCATTTCTAGAAAAGATACCGAGCACTTTTACGAGCGACACGTATTGCATTCGCTAGCCATTGCCAAAATTATCCAATTCTTGCCTGGTGCTTCCATACTGGATATTGGCACTGGTGGCGGCTTTCCAGGCATTCCTTTAGCCATTCTTTTTCCTGAGGTTCAGTTTCATTTAGTGGATTCCATAGGTAAAAAAATAAAAGTGGTACAAGAGGTAGCTGGGCATTTGGGACTAACAAATGTGAAGGCGAGCCATTCAAGAGCAGAAAACGTGAAAGACCGTTATGATTTTATTGTGAGCAGGGCCGTTACGCAGATGCCTATTTTTCTGACTTGGATAAAGGGGAAAAGTGCTAAAAAAAACCTGCACGCTTTTAATAATGGCGTATTTTACCTCAAGGGTGGTGACCTCAGCGAAGAATTAGCAGGTTTACGCTACCCTGTCAAGGAATTTCCGATTGCTGAATTTTACACGGAGGAATTCTTTGAAACCAAAAAGGTGGTATATGTTCAGCTTGTGCCCTAAAATGAGCGACTATACTTTGTAGAGGAGTGCAGCGGCATACGCCTTAATAGCGCGTTTTTCTCCGAAAGAATCGACTTTTTCGTGGGTGGTAGCCTTGATGCTGATTTCATCAGATTGGATCTCTAGAATTGCGGCCAAGACCTCTTGCATCTGAGCAATATGCGGATTCACTTTGGGGCTTTCTAAAATCACTGTTGCATCAATATTGACGATGGCATATCCTTTGCCTTTAACTAAATCATAAACCCGCGCTAATAGAATTTTAGAATCTATTCCTTTGAATTGCGGATCCTGATCTGAAAAATGATACCCGATATCTCTTAATGCCAAGGCGCCCAAAAGTGCATCACAAATTGCATGAATAAGTACATCTGCATCGGAATGCCCAACAGCCCCGAGTTCTGAAGGGAGTTGTATGCCGCCAATCCAGAGGGGGTAGCCCGCCGCTAACTGGTGGACATCTACGCCGTAGCCGATGCGCAATTGAGGTTTAGAGTGCATTAATTTCCTGCTAAATTGAGTCTTAACGTAAAGCGTAGCGTGTTGGCTAGCGGGCTTTGGCGTCCGTTTAAAGAGGCTAAATAAGAAAAGTCAATGGCAAACATGTTATACTTGAGCGAAGCGCCTAGATTGAGGAACTGTCTGTTTCCTTTGTTTTTATTTTCATAAAAAACACCCCCTCGTAAGGCCAAAACGTCGCTATACCACCACTCTGCTCCGGCAGCTATGTTGATCTCAGCAAGTTCTTCTTTGAGGCGTGTTCCTTCTACAATTTGATAAGTACCGTCCTGATTTTGGATATAGTCTCCATTCTCGTCTTCGGCAAGTACTCCTGGTGCATCGTAAAAAGACTGCATCATGGAGGTGATGATGCCGACATCACCGTTCATCCCTGCAAGCATTTGATAATTGCCGTCTATGAGCTTATAGATTGCTGGGGTGGGCACCAATAAGCGCTGCAGGTCCAAAGAAAAAGTAACTTTATTGTATTCGTCGAATTCTGCTAAAAAACTATTGCCAATTTTGAGATTCATCGGAATGAAATCTCGGCGAGACAACTCGGAGTAAGAAACTTTATTACCCACATTGTTTATCGTAAGACCAAATGTATAGGTGCCGTCTGTTTTACCAATGTGCGCATCATCATTGAAATAACTAAAAGAAAGATCTGCAGCACCAACAACGCCAGGCTTTGTATTGACGCCAGCAACGGTAAGGCCACCTGTAAGGTTGGAATATGCAAATTTTCCATTTACGCCAATACTGAAGCGATCTGCTAATCTGAAAGCATAAGCACCCACTAATTCAAACTCACTTGGTTTGTCGTCGCGGAGCACATCGCCATTGATATCTGTGAACGTAATTTCTCCGAGACTAAAAAAACGGAGTGCGCCACCAACGGAGTGGATTTTATTAATTTGCTTGTAACCAGCAAGGTAAGATAAATGGATGTCGTTGGTGAGTTGACGCAACCAAGGGGTGTAAGATAAACTAACCTCCGATTTTTGCTCGGCGAAGCTCAGAAGCGAGGTGTTCCAATAGATCGAGGTAGAGTTGGCACTCAGAGCTGTGCCGGCATCACCCATTCCACCTGCTCTTGAGTCTGGCGTAATGGCCAAAAAGGGTAAGGAGGTAGTAATGGTATTGAGCTGAAGATCGTTGTCTGTGACACCAGAGCCACCGGTAGGTTGAGCCAATGCAGTTTGGTAAACAAACACCGAACTGATAGCGAGCAATAATTGATAAAATCTTGGTCTTTTCATAGAGCAGGTAAAGATAGGGAATTTCTATTTTAGGATAACAAGTTTTTCTGTTTGCTCTGCATATGCGCCGTCTGGAGTTTGAATACGCAAACGGTATAAATAGGTGCCGCGCGCCAGTTCATCTCCGAAGTCATCTCTACCGTCCCAAAATAAGCCAGCTACTCTGAAGCCAGTGGTAGGAACCTCTTCAGCGATCGTTTTGACGAGTCGTCCTGAAACAGTAAATATTTGAACCTGAACATCGAGGGAGGAACAAGATTGGTTGTGTTCGAACATAAATTCCGTGCGCGTTGTAAACGGATTAGGATAATTGAGAACGTGCTGTAGCGTAGGTTCCTCTTTGGACTGAACAACGAAATCTATTTGAGCAGTGGATGAATTATTGTTGACATCCCAAACTTTTAAAGAAAGCGTATGTGGGCCAGGAGCTAGGTTTTGATACTGATAACGAACCTCGCCAGATTGGTAAGAATCTAGATTTGCAGCATAAAAATCATTGAGCACAACCGGTTGAGCGGTTTGACCATCTAAAACGGCAATGATGTCGTGACCAATTCCATTTCCGACGGTATTGATACCGTTTTCGTCGGATACTTTAGCAAGCAAGACCGGACTTTCGTCCGTAACTGAGCCATTGACGAATCCTTCTTGGTTCATAAAGAGTTGGATCTCCGGGCCCTGCTCATCTGAGATGCCATTTGGATCAATGCCCCCGACATAAAAACTAGTGTCATAGCCTTGCGCATCTATTTGCCCAGTATGCCCGTAATACGAAATCTTGCCAAAATCTATATTTAAAGCAATATCTTTTGGCACTACAAATTCAAACTCAAAAAAGCCGTTGGTAATACTGCTTTGCCCACGATAAATGCGATTCGTTTGCTGCTCGTAAGAGATAACAGGTGATCCTTCATCTTGCCCAAGGGTATTTTGTAATTTCTTTTTATCAAAAACTGTTGGCGTCAACACACCATTCCAATTTGTCAAAACAGCACCGCTGTAATCTTCTAAGTGACCTTTAACTTTCACCTTACTCAATGCACGCAAGGTATCTAATTGCTGCTGCGGGTCTAGGCCATTAATGCTATCGGTAACAATACGATAGCGGGGCAAGGCTATACGCAAGGCAGGATCGCCGATAAGGGTAAAACTTCTTTTATTGGAAGAGCTGACTGATGCTGCATTTTTGGTGCGGCGGGCAATTTCACCAAACTCATATGCTTGTCCGTCCGGATACCTGTTAAAAACGCGCTCAATTAACTTAATACCGATATTGCTATTCACCCCAAAATAAACCGAGCGGGTTGTAGTGAGCATGGCTATAGCCCCACCAGTCGGGTTCAAATAGGCCCATTCGCCAGCCGATACGCGTTCAGGGTCATCAAAACGGGTAAATTCACACGTGGCAGATACGAACAGATGAAGCGCATGAATATTGCTCCAAGAATTGATCTGATCGATATCCACTACTCGTTCCTCGGCCAACCCGACTTCACCGCCGTGACCAATATAATTTGCCACGAGCACCCCACGCTGTATTCCAGCATCAATTGCACTTACCATTGCAGGAAAGCGTTCTCCACCGGCAGTAACGACCTTAGGAAAAGCATCCATGTAAAGTTTATTGTAGTTAATTTCAGGATTGAGCAATTGAGAAATTTTATACTGTGGCTCTGCATCCGTATGGATAAAATATCCACCTTCACGGTTATCGGTCATGACCATATATTGGTTGCGCCAATCTCCAAATGTTTTATCGGTTTGAGTTCCCATGCAACAGGAACTTGCCACGGGATAAAAATTAGAGCCATTTTTCATGTAATGCTCTATTTTGTCGACCATTTGCTTGGCTTGTAATGAGGTGCTTACGATCAATCTGCCTACCCCAATGTCCATCATGTCGGCAGCACTCATGGCTTCTGCATCATCTAAAATACCAAAGAAGTCATCGACTACCATTGCATCAATCATGTTCTCACTGGCTTGCATTTGGTAGGTAACGATGAAATTATTGTTGTTGGGCAAGCGATTTTTCGGATCATAAGTGCCATCGCCAAACAGCAATACATATTTAGGTTTGGTCGTTGGGTCCGTTTGAATGGCCCTATCGTAAAACATTTTAACAAAGCGTCGGATGGCAGCAGGATCTTGCATCCCAGAACTAAACTCATTGTAAATCGACTGTGGTTTCACGACGTGAACCGTTAATCCGTTAGTGCGGTGTAGATCAGCCAAACGATTGGCTTGAGTAAGAAAATCTGGATGTGAAACAATGAGGTAATCGGCCTGTGGAAGCTGGTGTAAATCTTGAAAAGCAACACTACCTACTCGCTCGGGTGAAAAATAGGAAGAACCGTTTGCCACCACGTATTCACGGTATCCAGAAGCCACCCTAAATGTGCCTTGACTACCTTGAGCAAGCAGCGGAATGGCAGTCGGAATATGCCGATTTGAAATATCCCAAACAAAAGTATTGGAATTGATATTTCCGATCTGATAGGAAGCTATGTTCGAAAATGAAGACCATTTCGAAACGCGAAAATTGAGCTGACTGCCGGTTAGTACAAGGCCACGTTGCGCATTGATGAGAATGCGGTCGAGGTACGTGACCACATTCGGATTGAGCCGATTGATTTCAATTGAGAGGTTAAGCGAGGAAGTTGGTGTAGAATCAGCACAGTTTAAGACACCTCTCTGAAAATACGAACCAGAATGTGGCATTGTCATTTGCCCCAAAATACTACTGCCTTTTTTCAATCGAAAGAGGTTTCCTGTAGTCCGTGAATTGGAGGCGTAGCTCACCTGAAGACGCACTGGTTCCGCACTTACATTTGGAATGGTAAAATTGAAATTTTGGCTTAAATTGACATCAAACTCTTCACCATACCAACGCTGACCACCTTTTACTAAATTTTCGAGATCATTCTCATAGACGTCTCGGTAATCATAATTGGTAATCAGGGTATCTGCGGGTGCATCAATTGCAACCGAGCTTGCAATCCGCAGCGGAGCAATATCACTTCCGATATAAATGAAGTAGTAGGATTGATCGCTATACGGATGCCGAACTTGGTTGAATTGGCTTCCGCCAGATAGTTCCCATCGGTGGGGGCCCCAGGCGTAAAACAATACAAAATCATTGGCATCGAAGGTGCCATCTCCTTCCCCATTGACAAGAATTGCGTTTTGCGCTAGGTCATCTGTAATCGGCACTGCATTAGACTCCGGAAGCACCCCTTCTCCATTTCCAAAAATATGAATATGCGCGGGGTTGAGATTGGTTGTGTTGAAGCCGCAAGCCTCTAAAAATGCTTTATCAATTTTGTAAATACCATCCTTGGTTACGGCGATACGGTACCACTTTCCTGATGTACTCCCTAAAACAGAAGAGCTGGCATAATCCTTTACCTGAGCAGTGGTTTTATTTTTAACGCGATAACTCAATTGAGCCAGGCGTTCCAAACTGCCATCTTTGTAACGAAGCGGAAGAATATAAAAAGACAAATAAGGCTGGCCTGCATCTGAAACAATTTTTGCATCGATAACAGCGTCCGGCTGAAAATGTAAACCGAGCTGCTCATATATCTGCGCTTGGTCTTTAGGTAATTTTACGTAAGAGGTGGTTATTATTTCAATTTCTTGCTGCATACTGCTGTGCTTTTGTTGCAGTGCAAAAAATGGTTGGCCGTTGTCTAGACCAAAATCTTTAACTGTCTGCAGCTCAAATGCTTCATCGCCAATAAAAATTTGTGTCGAACCTGTCCAGTCCAGAACAAGGCTCTGAACCTGCGCCACTGCGGTAAAACTGGCACTGAAAATGAAAAAAAGAAGAAGATTGCGAAAATAAATCATGAAACTTACTGTTTGTAGCGCTAGAAAAACGTCAATTTATTTATTTTATTTGAATAAATATTCGATATTTGTAACCTTTGAAACCTGAATAACGTTAAGATTGTTCGTGCTAAAACCAACTTTCGTGAAAATAGTCAAACCACTACTAGTAGTCCAGATTAGCCTCATTACCTTGATAATGAGCGCTGTATCTTGGGCGCAAGACCCTACTTTTACGCAATTCTATGCCAACCCGACCTACCTCAATCCAGCGCTTGCAGGGTCGTCAGGATGCCCCAGAATTTCGTTAAACTACCGCAATGAATGGCCCCAATTAACGGGCAACTACGTCACATACGCGGCAGCCTATGACACCTACGCTAAAAATATTTCAGGTGGTTTTGGCTTGTTAGCCATGCACGACCAACAAGGTCAAGGCACCATCCAAACATCCATGATTGGTGGAATTTACTCTTACAATGCGAAAATAACACGCAAATTTTCACTCATGTTTGGTGCACGTGCTGCTTATTTCCAAAAATTCCTCGACTGGGACAAACTTACTTTTGGTGATATGATAGATCCACGCCGAGGGTTCATTTACCAAACAGGAGACGTTCCAAGAGGCAATGGTCGAAGAGGTTTCTTCGATGTAAGCTTTGGAATGGTGGGCTTCACCAAAAACTTCTATGTTGGTGTAGCTGGCCATCACCTCAACCGCCCAGACGAATCCATGATCTTAGGAGAATCTCGCTTGCCAATGCGTTTCACGGGACACATCGGATCCAACATCAAAATAGGGCAGCGCGGTCGTTATTCAAGCACTACCTTTTTGTCACCAAATATCATCTACCAATACCAAAATGGTTTTCAAGAGCTCAACATCGGCGCCTACCTCAAATACGAAAACTTCACGCTTGGTGCATGGTACCGCAACAGAGATGCCTTCATTATGACCGTAGGTATCAATACAGAAAAATTTAAAGTAGGTTACAGCTATGACTTAACTGTATCGACGCTTGGAAACGGAATTTCAGGTGGTTCACATGAAATCTCAATGGGCATCAATTTGAAATGTAAAAAGAAGCCTAAAAACTTCAGAAAAACTTCTTGCCCGTCTTTCTAAGTGTAACCAAACCTCAATTCAAAACTTTACGTTATAAACGCATAAAAATATGAAGCGATTGATTCAAAACATCTTCGGGATTGCATTAACAGGTTTGTTGGTGCTTTCTTCATGTTCTAAAGAACGCTCTACAGCTACTGGTTGGGATTTCAACAACTACAAAAATGGTGGTTTTGAAAAGTTTGATGCCCGAGAGCAAGAAACAGGTCCTGGCTTGGTCATGATTGAAGGCGGAACCTTTACTATGGGCCGCACCGAGCAAGACGTCATGTCTGACTGGAACGCCAGAGCGTCTAGGGTTACTGTAGCGTCTTTCTACATGGACCGCACAGAAGTCACCAACTTCCATTGGTTAGAATATATGTACTGGATGCGCCGTGTTTACTACAAAACATACCCTCACGTGTATAAAAAATGTCTTCCTGATACCCTTTCATGGAGAAGCGCACTCGGCTACAGAGAAAAATACGTGAATTACTACTTGCGTCATCCATCTTACCGTGACTACCCTGTTGTTGGCGTATCTTGGTTGCAGGCTAATGATTTCTGCAAATGGCGTACTGACCGTGTCAATGAAGCAATTTTAGTTCGTGAAGGCATCCTTGAGTGGCATTTTACAGACAATGGTGATTTAGGATCGGCCCTAAATAAAGACTACAAAAATAAATTTTACTCTTCACCCGAAAATATCTTCTCCACAGAGAATTATTTAAACGGCAACTATAATATTGAAACAAGTGCAGGGTATACACTGAATGGAAATCAAAAGGCTAAGGCACCAAAAGTTTCAAGTGGAGAAGAAGCACAATATGGGAGAACCATAGGTTCAAAAGTTCCGCGCGACCCATATCAACTTGAAAATTTTGACCCAGTATATGCGGACAAAAACACCAACAGGTTAGGTCAGCGTCCTGTTAGAATGGAAGATGGTATGCTCCTTCCTGCCTATCGCTTACCAACTGAAGCTGAATGGGAATTCGCAGCATTAGGCTTAATTGGTAACCTCGACGAAGGCACTGAAAACATCAATGATCGCCGCATTTATCCTTGGGATGGCCATTACGTCAGAAGAGATGAAGAACAATATTCTGGTGCCATACAAGCAAACTTCATGCGCAGTAAAGGCGACATGATGGGAATTGCCGGTAGGCTTAACGATGGCGCTGATATCACTGACCGTGTCGATGCCTTTTGGCCAAACGATAACGGCTTATTCCATATGGCAGGAAATGTATCCGAATGGGTGATGGATGTATATCGTCCACTAACTTCTGAGGTGGCAGATGGTTTTATGCCTTTCCGCGGTAACAAATACCAAACACAATTACTTGTTCCAGATGGTCTCTATGACAGACCCGTGAAAGCCAACGAAAACATCTATGATGTACATGGCATGAAAGAATTTGTCAACGAATTTGCTCGTGTAAAATACTTGGCATATGCAAATAAGGCTTACAATGATACTCAAAGTGGTTCTCAGAATGGCTATACAGGTAACATTCCAGATCAAAAGAAAATTGACGCTGAAAACCTTACTGCTGCTGAAAACCATTACAAACTTGTAAATAGCTTGATGAATCAATATGCAGCACAAGTAGATCTGTCGACCAAACAAAGTATAATAGACGAGATCACCAAATTGAATAAAGTAATCCAGGACAAAGATTATAAGAACCTAACCCCAGCAGTAGAGGCTGTTACCATGGCCATAGAAGACGCCGTAAGTTCTAGCTCTAATGCAGATTTACAAACTGTTCTGACAGAATTACAAAAACAAAAGCCTTCACCAGCTCAAAATATGGTAGCCACCAAAGCTGTTAATGATGCTGCAATGACCTCTAAAATTATGTCCCGACAAGATCCAAGAGCTTACCAGTTTAATAAGCCTTCTGACTACTACATCTCCAACAACAGAAAATATAGTAATCAAGAAAAGCAACAGTTTGGTTTTTTGGACACCATTAACCTATTCTTAGATACAGCAATTACCTTATACAATCAAGGTAAAACAGTTGCTGCTTCAGCATATATCGAGCGTGTTTTCTTTAACTCGAGCTTACCTTCTGAATTTAAGGATGACTACGATTCTAAATCAACAACAATAAGTTTGATTGAAATAATGGACAAGACATACAAAAGAGATAATAACGACGATAGAGACTTTGGCTACTTTATTAAATCTGATCCTGATGATGATGACCTAACTAAAACTGCCCTTTTTGAAAAGGCCTCTATAAATTATAACTTTGCAGCATTCTATGCTGATCCAGAACTCACTACTTGGATACAAACCCTTAGAAATGGGCTCAGTGAATTCGTGACCACCACGAAAGGTAGCCAACGATGGAGAGACGTAACCGTTGAAGAAAATGTTGGTCGTTTGAATTACCGAAAAGACGATTACATTGATTACTTAGACGGTGACATAGAATCATCAATTTATTACAATAATTCCAAAAGAAAAGAAGATATAAATAACGGAGTCCGTGATCCAAAACTGGTTATGTATCAAAGTGAACACGAGAATTACAACCTAAACAACGAGCAAATCAATGCTGGAAAGTCTGGATGGCCTACCACCCTTGTTTCTGACAAAAGCCGCGTTTATAAAGGAGGTTCATGGGCTGATCGCGCGTATTGGCTTGCTGCCGGAAACCGACGCTTCCTCGATGAAGATAAATCTTCGGCAACCATAGGCTTTAGATGCGCTATGGACAGAATCGGTAGTTCGCGAAGACCAGATATCAAAGAATAATTCTTACACATATTACATAAAAGCCCGAAGTTTTCGGGCTTTTTTTTTGCAACTTTGTTTTATGGAAAAATGGCTTGCGATTTTTGATGAATGCAATGGTGTAAGCACCGATAGCAGACAAATACAAAAAGATTGTATGTACATTGCACTTAAAGGAGATCACTTTGACGGCAATCGCTTCGCTCAAAATGCGATTGAAAGTGGCGCGCGTTATGCCATTGTCGATGATGAAACTTTTGCCAACGGCGTAAACATACACTTCGTGCCTAATGGTTTACTATTTTTGCAAGAATTAGCCCATGCCCACCGCAAGCGATTTAAGATACCGATCATAGGTATTACGGGTAGCAACGGCAAAACGAGTACCAAAGAATTGGTTAATTGTGTGTTGCAAACTTCATATAATGTCCTATGTACAGAAGGGAATCTTAATAACCATATTGGCGTGCCCCTGACTTTATTGAAACTTCGGGCAGCACATCAAATAGCCATCATTGAAATGGGGGCAAATAAGCCCTATGATATCGATGAACTTTGCAGGATTGCTGTACCAACTTTTGGCCTCATCACCAATATTGGAAAAGCACACCTCGAAGGCTTTGTCAATTTTGAAGGCGTGCTCAAGACCAAGTCAGAACTTTATGAACATGTAGCAGCCAATCATGGTACCTTGTTTGTCAATGCTGATGACCCTATATTGAGGGGTGTGGCACAAAAAAATAATAGCTCATGTCACACGTACGGGATACAAAATAGCGAATTAAAAGGAAGTCTTGCCTACCTCGATCCATTTGTGCATTTTTCTTGGACATTTAAGGACTATCACTCCCCTATTATACATACCCAAATCATTGGGAAATACAATTTCTTCAATTTTTTAGCGGCTCTGCGCATTGGTCTATATTTTGAAGTAGAGCCAAGTCTTATGAACGAAGCAATTGCCCAATACAAACCAACAAACAAGCGCTCTCAAGTAGAAAAGACAAACCATAATACTGTTATTATTGACTGTTACAACGCCAATCCGTCGAGTATGCAGAGTGCGTTAAGCTCCTTTCATGAAATAACACACTCAAATAAGTTGGTTATTCTGGGAGACATGCTCGAGTTGGGTACTGAAGGCCCTGAAGAACATCAGAAAATTTTGGATTTCCTGGCTGACCATCATATTTCATACTTAACAGTTGGTCCTATATTTAAAGCATTGAACGCTGCAGGGTATGCCAATGTAACGGAACTCAAAGAAATACTTAGGGCCCAAAAAACTAAGGGTAAACTAATTCTATTGAAAGGTTCGAGAGGAATTGCGCTAGAGCAACTGCTTGATTGTCTTTAACTCAAGAGCCATATTGCATTAAAAATGCCTTCAAAAAAGGATCTAGGGCACCGTCCATGACGGCATCAACGTCGCCGGTTTCAGTGCCGGTACGCACATCTTTAACCAATTTGTAAGGGTGCATGACGTAATTGCGGATTTGACTTCCCCACTCGATTTTCTTTTTGCCTGCTTCAATCTCGTTGCGCTTCTCCATGCGCTCGCGCAGTTCTAATTCATATAATTGTGATCGCAATAGTTGTAAGGCCTTTTCTTTATTGGCTAATTGAGATCTGGATTCAGAATTTTCAATGATAATTCCAGAAGGTGCGTGGCGCAAACGAACGGCGGTTTCTACCTTATTGACATTCTGACCTCCGGCGCCCCCTGAGCGGAAGGTTTCCCAGGTGATATCTGCAGGATTGATATGAATTTCTATTTGGTCGTCTACAAGCGGATATACATATACTGAAACAAAACTCGTATGGCGTTTGGCGTTGGAGTCAAATGGAGAAATCCGCACCAGGCGGTGAACACCATTTTCTCCTTTCAGGTAACCAAAGGCAAACTCTCCTTCAAATTCGATTGTTACGGTTTTTACACCGGCTACATCACCTTCTTGAAAATTGAGCTCAGTGAGTTTATAACCGTGTTTTTGGCCCCACATTAAGTACATACGCATGAGCATACTCGCCCAATCACAGCTTTCAGTGCCACCAGCGCCAGCGGTTATTTGCAATACGGCAGAAAGGCTATCTTCCTCGTTAGATAGCATATTCTTGAGCTCCAATTCTTCGATTTCTTCAAGTAATTTCGTGTATTGAGCCTGAAGCTCAGCTTCTTCAGCCATACCTTCGCGCACAAATTCCATGAGTACATCCAAATCAGCAACCGCAGTAGCCGTTCTGTCAAAGGTGTCTACCCAAAATTTAAGCCCTCGAATTTGCTTCAATTTATCTTCAGCTTTTTTGGGATCATCCCAGAAAGAAGGATCTTGTGTTTTGAGCTCTTCCTCCTTGAGCTGCATGCGTTTTTCGTCTATTTTGAGAAACGATTGGATCGTCGAGAGTCGGTTTTGTAGTACTTTATACTGTTCGGTAGTCATGTCGCAAAGTTAAGCATTCTCACAAGGAAAGAAAAGGAATGCACTTTCGATGATTCCACCAAAATGTGTACATTTGTCACAAATCAATGTAATATGAATATTCCAGCTGAACTCAAGTACACAAAAGACCACGAATGGGTAAAAATCGACGGAGATGTTGCCATTGTAGGGATTACAGAATTCGCTCAAAGTGAATTGGGTGATATTGTTTATTTAGAAATCGAAACCATCGGTGAAACCTTAAAT
>JALRJE010000033.1 GCA_023268965.1 Crocinitomicaceae bacterium | reverse complement strand
ATTAACTTTGTAAGCATGATGCAACAACTTGAACATTTCTTTACCCATATTCATCCTGTTTTTGCAGCTTTTTTAGCCACCACTTTTACCTGGTTGGTCACTGCGGCAGGTGCTAGTTTGGTATTTTTCTTCAAAAATATGCATCGTGGCCTACTCGATGGCATGCTCGGTTTTACCGGTGGGGTCATGGTGGCGGCCAGTTTTTGGTCCTTACTCATGCCTTCTATCGAACTTTCCGAAAGGCTCTACCCAAGCGCGTCTTGGATGCCAGCCGCTGTTGGTTTTCTTGCAGGAGCCTTGTTTTTGTTTTTCCTGGATAAAAAATTACCGCATTTGCACATTAATTTTCATGAAAATGAAACAGAAGGTGTCAAAACGCAGCTGCATAAAACCACACTATTGGTACTTGCTATTACGCTACACAACATACCTGAAGGGCTAGCCGTAGGTGTTTTGTTTGGGGCAGCGGCCAACGGCATGGAGGGCGCCACAATTGCCGGAGCCATTGCCTTGGCTATTGGAATCGGTATCCAAAACTTTCCGGAAGGCTTTGCCGTGGCCATGCCTTTGCGGCGAGCAGGAGCGAGCCGCACCAAAAGTTTTATGTATGGGCAGTTATCCGCAATTGTAGAGCCAATTGCGGGGGTTATCGGTGCGGTAGCAGTTATTTACATGGAGCCTATTTTGCCATTTGCACTTTCTTTTGCCGCAGGCGCAATGATCTTTGTGGTGGTCGAGGAAGTAATTCCGGAAACGCAGCGCGATAAATATACCGACGTTGCTGTGTTAGGCTTTATCGCTGGATTTGTAGTGATGATGATCTTGGATGTAGCCTTGGGGTAAAAAAAAGCCTCCCAAATGGAAGGCTTGTCAGTAGTTGCTGCAAGATCAAACACAAATGGTTTGCTCGCAGGCTTTTAGAATTTCTCTTACTTCTTCTAGCGTTGGAGCTTCGGCATAGGTGCGCAACACAGGTTCTGTGCCAGAAGGTCTGATCATGACCCAGCGCTCGTCGTCAAAGAAATACTTGAACCCGTCGATGGTTTGAACTTCGCGTACTTGGTATTTGCCAAATGACTTGTAGTTATTTGCTTTGCAATTGACGATAATTTTTTGCTTGAGTACTTCGGTGATATGGAGGTCATTGCGCTCAAATTGGAAGGGCCCAACAATGGCATAGACTTCGTCGATAAGTTGATCAAGCGTTTTTCCTGATTTGGCCATGAATTCCCAAATGATAAGACCCATCCAGATGCCATCGCGCTCTGGAATATGGCCTTTCACGGCAATTCCGCCAGATTCTTCTCCACCGAGCAATACGTCTTCTTTGATCATAATGGCAGCAATTTCTTTGAAGCCAATTTTGGTCACTTCGAGTTCTAGACCATAGTACTTGCAAAGTTTCTCAACCCGAGGCGTAACAGAAAATGCCAGCACAACTTTGCCATTCATTTGCTTGTACTTGACCATATAATGGATCAAGAGCAAGATGATGTGGTGAGAGTCTACAAATTCGCCATGGCTATTGTAGAGGCCAATGCGGTCTGCATCGCCGTCGGTAGCCAAAGCACAAGCAATATTGCCCTGTTTTTTAATCGTTTGAGCGAGTTCTTGAAGGTTTTTGGCAATAGGTTCTGGCGCAGTGCCCATAAAAGATGGGTTGGGGTCACAGTGTAAAAGCGAAACCTTTGGTAGAATTCTTGGCAAAACACGCTGGCCAGCACCATACATCGCGTCGTACATGAGTTGGAGCCCAGATTGGTCAATAGCATTGAGGTCAAAATTGGCCTTGACGTGATCGACGTAGCGTGTTTCCATGTCGATTTCTTCGAGTTGGCCAGCTTGGATGGCTTGTTGAAGATCAATAGACTGAAAATTGACTTGGCAAGTGTCCGGGATTAAAGCCTCAACTTCATTGATTTTTTCGGGTTCAAGTGGGCCGCCAAATTTGGCTTTCAGTTTGAAACCATTATAGCTTGGGGGGTTATGACTTGCCGTAATGATGATGCCGATTTCACAACCCAATTGGTGTGCGGCTAGGGATATCATTGGGGTGGAAACAAAACCACGCGAAAGTTTGACACGGATGCCTTGCGCTAAAAGCACTTTAGCAGCAGTTTCCATAAAGAGTTCTCCGGCGAAGCGACAATCGTGGCCGAGCACAACGGTAGGCTTTTCAAAACGTTCTTTGAGCCATAGGCCAGTAGCTTCCGTTACTCTTGCGACATTTTCTACGGTGAAATCTGCTGCAATGATGGCTCTCCAGCCGTCGGTTCCGAATTTAATGGGTGTTGCCAAAATATTATTTTTTAAAAGTGTGAATTGTTTTTTCAATGATGGCCACGCAATCCATGAGTTGTGCCTCTGTGATGACCAACGGTGGGGCAAAGCGGATGATGTTTCCGTGGGTAGGCTTGGCTAGTAGGCCATTTTCTTTGAGTGCCAAGCAAAGGCGCCATGCTGTATCAGAATCGGGGCTGTCGTTGACCACAATGGCATTGAGCAAGCCCTTGCCACGGACTTTCAATATCAGGTCGTTGGTTGCAATGATGCGCTGCATTTCATGACGAAATAAAGCACCAAGTTTGCGGGCATTCTGAATGAGATTTTCGTCATCGATGACCTCAAGTGCTGCAATTGCAACTTTGGCTGCAATAGGGTTGCCGCCAAATGTAGAGCCATGTTGGCCAGGTTTGATGACCATCATGATATCGTCGTTGGCTAAAACTGCCGAAACAGGATAAACACCGCCCGATAGTGCTTTGCCTAAAATAAGGATATCAGGTTTGGCGTAGGTAGCGGCTTGTTGTTCACATTTATGTTCGCAGCTGCAATTTCCACAAACGGCTAGCAAACTACCCGTACGAGCAATACCTGTCTGAACCTCATCGGCAATAAATAATGCGTTGTATTGTGTGCAAAGTGCACGTGCGCGGCGCATGAAGTCGTCATTTGGGGTATAAACACCAGCCTCACCTTGAATAGGTTCTACTAAGAAACCTGCGACGTTTACTTGTTGCAATGCTTTTTCAAGAGCTTCAGTATCGTTGTAAGGAATGGAAATAAAACCTGCCGGATAAGGCCCAAAGTTTACATTTGAATCGGGGTCTGAGGAAAAGGAGACGATGGTAGTGGTGCGGCCATGAAAGTTGCCTTCACAAACGATGATTTGCGCCTGATTCTCGGCTACACCCTTTTTCTCGTAGGCCCATTTTCTACATAATTTAATAGCGGTTTCTACGGCCTCGGCGCCAGTATTCATGGGCAATACTTTGTCAAAACCAAAATATTCGGTGACGAATTTTTCGTACTCACCCAAGCAATTGTTATAAAAAGCGCGTGAGGTAAGGGCCAATGTTTGTGCTTGTTGCACCAATGCGGCAGTGATTTTTGGATGCCCATGCCCCTGATTGACCGCAGAGTAGGCAGATAAAAAATCATAGTACTGCTTTCCTTCGACGTCCCATACAAGAACGCCTTTGCCTTTTTCAAGGACGACAGGAAGCGGGTGATAATTGTGCGCGCCGTACTGCTCCTCTATGTCGATATAACCTTGGGTTTGGGCGCTGAATGTTTCTGTTGATTGCATAGGAAGCAAAGATAGTGAATCAAAAGAATTATTTATATTGCATCAAAAAACTAAATGCAACGCAGAACCTTTCTTCAACAAACAAGTTTAGCAGCGGGTGCCTTGGCCTTACCTCAATTTGTTGGCGCCTTTCAATCCTCCACCAAATCAAAAGTGCGTCTTGGTTTCATAGCAACTGGGTTCAGAGGCCAGACCCACATTGAAGAAATGCTGAAGCGCACAGACGTCGAAATTATTGCGCTCGCAGATCCAGACCCACGCATGATCAAAGATGCATTGGCGCTCATCGAAAAAGCTGGTCTGCCGGCGCCTGCTGTTTATGAAAATGGCCCCAATGATTACCTCCAGCTTTTGGCAAGAACAGATATCGATGCTGTTTTTGTATCCTCACCTTGGGAGTGGCATTTAGCGCATGGTATTGCTGCTATGAAAGCCGGTAAAATTGTCGGGATGGAAGTGGGTGGTGCCATGAAACTAGAAGACTGCTGGGCTTATGTCAAAACATCCGAACAAACTGGCGTTCCAATTATGCCCTTAGAAAATGTCTGTTACCGCCGCGATGTCATGGCAGTTTTAAATATGGTGCGCAAAGGGATGTTTGGCGAAATTGTACATGCACAGGGAGGCTATGAACACGATTTGCGTGGCGTCTTATTCAATGATGGCCAAAGCGCCTATAATTCAGGCGTTGAATTTGGAGAAAAAGGTTAC
>JALRJE010000008.1 GCA_023268965.1 Crocinitomicaceae bacterium | reverse complement strand
CTGCTCGAGGTCGATATAGGCTGAGCTTGCTTCTGTTATTTTTTCCATTAGTACAGGAATACTTTTGCGTCGGTAGGGCTGAGTTCAACCTCAACGTGATTCTTGAGTGTGGTAGAAAGACTGAGACCAGCAAAATCAGTTTTGATCGGATAGCGGCGGTGTTGGCGATCTATTAGCGCTACAGTCTTGATGGCTTTGGTGGCTTGTTCTAAAAATTTCAACAGTGCGTATTGCATGGTTTTACCACTGTTCACGACGTCGTCGACCAACACAATGTAAGAATTTTTGAGCTCCTTTTGAGCTATCGAAAAAGTAATGGGTTCGCTCCAGGGTTCATCTTTGTGCAGTTTGATTTCAAAGCTTATGACCTTAAGGGAGCTGTTCTGTGCAATAACTTGCGCAAGTAATTGAGCCAGCACATAGCCGTTACCTACAATGCCGCCCAAATAAATGACCTCTTGATCAAAAGCTGCTTCTATGAGCTGATGCCCTAAGCGGACTATTTTCTGATCAATTTGCTGCTGGTTGAGAATTGTTTGCATGTAACAAAGATAAGCAAACAGCAAAAAGGCTACTCGTTTGAGTAGCCTTTTTTGAAAGTTGATGAAGATTTATTGCTTGATGAGCTTGATGCTACTGTTTTCGGTGTTCAAAAAGTAGATCCCGCTGTCAAAACTACTAAGGTCAATGTTGTTAGCCTGGCTTTCCAAAATGACTTGACCAGTGGTGTTCATAATTTGAAAAGTTTGGTTTGCAGCAAGCCCATTGACGATAAAAACACCTGAAGAAGGGTTTGGATAAACATCTAGGTTTGCTGTGTTTTCTTGTAGCCCAGCGCTCGATCTGATATCAAAAACAATTGTTCCTGGAGAAACGCCTACATTGAACTGATGAACCAGTGCATTGTTGGCATCGTAGATATGCACCATTCCTTGGGAAAAGAAATCTGTCGAGGAGGTGTACAAATAGCCGTTAATTGGATCCTGGGCAAGTTCGTAAAAGTTATTGAAGATTCCAGCTACAGGCCCAACGTTGTTCATTGTGCTCAGGTCGTAATCGTTGAGGGTATTTTCCATAGAGATCTGGTATACAAGTTGATCGTCGCGGAGGGCAGACGTACCGCAACCGGTCACTGCATTGGCTATGTTTTGGGTAATGACGCTGCCGTTTAAGCTTACTTTAGAAACAGATGCTCCTGACCAATCTTTGTTGTTTACCGTATAGATTTCATTGTTGTACAGGAACATGTTGTCAGGATTCTTGCCCTCGACCCCTAAATCGATTTCTGAACCATATTGGAGTGTAGTGAGGTTCAGTTGACCAATTAAGCCTTTTTCATTGCCCCACTCATAGGCATTATTCACCGCGATGTAAGCGATGTCATTTACAATAACAATGTTTTGTGTTGCCCATTGTGGACCATTCGAGGTGTCAAAGGCAGCAAGCAGTTGAAGATTGTTTTTGTCGAAAACCTGTAAATAAGAAGTAAAGGTCTGCAGGTACTCTCCGCGTGTGGCGATGAGCTTGTTGCCCGCAATGGCTAAGTTGCGTACCCCGGGAAGGAAAATACTTCCGACTTCTTGGTGGGTAGTTAAATCAAATTTGTAAATCTTGGTATCTGCGGCTACAAAGTAAAAGTTGCCGTCAATGAGTACATCTGAACTAAAGCGCTGACCTACTAGGGTATTGACAACCTGATAACTTTGTGTTTGTGGGTTGTAGCTACCGATCGTGGCAGGTTCAATAATGTTGTTGGTTTGAAAGTCAAAAAAACCTTCGTTGGCAACCAAAACTTGATGCACATACTGCTGAGCGAAAGCACTTGCACAGAAGAGCAGTGCGCTAAAAAATAATCCTTTTTTCATGTTTTGAAAATTAAAATAATTAAACAATGACATGGAAAAAAGTGGAGCGACAAGGGTATACGAAGCCCTTGGCGATTCCGACTTTAATCTGAAGTCTTCACGCAGTTCAGGGGCAAGTCTTCTGGCTCGTGCCTTTTGAGGTATCGCCTTCCCGCTTTCGCAGTGGCTACTTGATACTACTTTTGAAGCACATACAGCTGCAGATACAGCTCCGGATTCAAACCGGATTCCTTATTAAGTCCGACAAGCAGACACCCAAGAACGGCACAAAGGTAACAATAAAAACCACATGCAATTTTTGTAGGAATCAAAAAGAGTTCTTATCTTTGCAGCCGTATTGACCAAGGTGGTCAGTCTACATAATAATCATTTACACAAATATTAGCATGTACTTAGATTCAGCAAAGAAGAAAGAGATCTTCGCCAAATATGGTGGTTCAGAAAACAACACCGGTTCTACAGAGGGGCAAATAGCTTTGTTTACATTTCGCATTGCTCACCTCACTGAGCACTTGAAAAAGAACCGCAAAGACTTCGGCACCCAACGTTCACTTCAGTTGTTGGTTGGTAAGCGTCGCAGTTTGTTAGACTACCTAAAGGCAAATGACATCGAGAAATACCGTGCCTTGATCAAAGAATTAGGACTACGTCGTTAATTCTGGGTCTGACTCGGAAAATTTTATGGGAGAGGGGGCTTCGATAACATCGAGAGCCCCTTCTTTTGTTTTAAAGTTGTAAATAAATAAAGATGAATATAGGAACAAGAAAGTCAATGATGACCGGCGGCAAGGAAATCCTTGTAGAGACCGGGAAGTTGGCAAAACAGGCAGACGGTTCTGTTGTGGTGCGCATGGGCGACACCATGTTGCTCGCTACTGTAGTGGCAGCACAAGACGCAAAGGAAGGCGTCGATTTTCTTCCACTTACGGTAGATTACCGTGAGAAATACGCGGCTGCAGGTCGTTTTCCAGGCGGTTTCTTCCGCCGTGAAGCACGCCCTTCTGAAACCGAAATTTTAGTCATGCGTTTGGTAGACCGCGCTTTGCGTCCGCTCTTCCCAGACGATTACCATGCTGAAGTCCAACTCATGATTCAACTCATGTCTTACGATGGCGTTCACAACCCAGATGCATTGTGTGGCTTTGCCGCTTCTGCAGCCATCGCAGTTTCTGATATCCCGTTCAACGGGCCAATGTCTGAAGTACGCGTAGGTCGTGTGAACGGAGAATTCATCATCAACCCAACAATGGCTGAAATGGCACTATCCGACATCGATGTTGTCATTGCCGGAACAGCCAAAGACGTGAATATGGTAGAGGGTGAAATGCAAGAAATTTCTGAAGCCGAATTGGTCGAAGTGATCAAACTTGCACACGCAGCTATTATTGAACAATGTAATTTTCAATTGGAGCTAGCAGCAGAAATCGCTACAGCCAATCCAAAACGCGAATACTCCCACGAGTCTCACGACGCCGAAGTTCGTGCCAAAGTTTTCGAACTCGCCATGGAAAAATGCAAAGACGTCGCACGTCAAGGTTTGGCCAACAAGGCAAAACGCACCGAACTTTTCGATGCCATTAAAGCTGAAGTAAAAGCTGGTTTCTCAGAAGAAGAACTCGAGCATGCTTCCAAATTCATTTCTACTTACTTCTCTGAAGTGAAGAAAAAAGCGGTTCGTTGGGTCATGCTCAACGAGCGAAAGCGCCTAGATGGCCGTCAGTTCGATGAAATCCGTCCAATTTGGGCTGAGGTAGATTACCTTCCAATGGTTCACGGATCAGCAGTATTTACCCGCGGTGAAACGCAATCATTAACTACCCTTACTTTAGGTGGTAAAATGGATGAGCAAATGATCGACGGCGCCACATTCCAAGGTACTGAAAAATTCTTATTGCACTATAACTTTCCGCCGTTCTCAACAGGTGAAGCAAAACCACTTCGTGGAACTTCACGTCGCGAAATCGGACATGGTAACTTAGCACTTCGTGCACTTAAGCCTGTTATGCCAGACGATTACCCTTATGCGGTTCGTATCGTCTCTGATATCCTTGAATCAAACGGTTCGTCTTCGATGGCAACAGTTTGTGCCGGAACGCTCGCCCTTATGGACGGTGGTGTGCCCATCAAAGCACCAGTTTCTGGTATTGCCATGGGCTTGGTTGCCGACGAAGGCAAGTTTGCAGTGTTGTCTGATATCCTCGGCGATGAAGATCACCTCGGCGACATGGACTTCAAAGTAACCGGTACCGCAAATGGTATCACAGCTTGCCAGATGGACATCAAAGTTGATGGCCTACCATACGAAGTATTGACACAGGCACTAGAGCAATCACGCGCAGGTCGTTTGCATATTCTTGGTAAAATCACCGAGACGATGTCGGCACCACGCCCAGAGCTCAAGCCACAAACACCTCGCTTAGAGGCTTTGATCGTTCCAAACGAAATGATTGGTGCTATTATTGGGCCTGGCGGAAAAATCATCCAAGGTTTACAGAAAGAAACCAAAACGACCATCACCATCGAAGAATTACCAAATGGCGAAGGACGTGTACAAGTGCTTTCTAATAACGGAAACGACATGGCTGAAGCCATCCGCTTGATCCGACAAATTGCATTTCCACCGCAAGTAGACGAAGGGGCAACTTATGAAGGTAAAGTAAAGTCTGTTAAAGAATTCGGTTGCTTTGTAGAAATTGTACCTGGAACGGATGGTTTAATTCATATTTCTGAATTTGCTTGGGAAAAAACAGCAAAAATGGAAGATGTTGTGAAAGAAGGCGAAATGCTTACTTTCAAAGTCATCGGAAAAGATCCAAAAACTAAAAAATGGAAATTATCTCGCAAAGTT
>JALRJE010000011.1 GCA_023268965.1 Crocinitomicaceae bacterium | reverse complement strand
GGTTTCTGAGAATATGTTGAACATTGAAGGTTCTCTTCGTGCTGAAATGAAAGCACGATTGATGACTGGTAAAAACATCAATGCTCAAGCCGTTCGTGAAGCCGCAATGATAGCCCAAACCACAGGAGACTATTCTCAGTTAGGTAAAGAGATTTCTAATCAAGTTGGTTCTCTTGAAGAATTTGGTAAGTTAGGTCCAATGCAACAAAAAGCATATGCTGATGCATTTGGTATGACTACTGACCAAATGACTGAAATGTTGGTTAAAGAAAAGGAAATGTCCGACATCCGTTCTAAATATCCAAATATGAACGAAGAGCAAATTGCTCAAATGCAAAAGCAAAAAGAACAATTCCAAGGTATGGTTGATGGTGCTGGTAATCTTGCTAAAATGTTATTTACCTCCGTAGTACCTGCATTAGCCCAAATGAATACGTTGAGTGGTGGTAAAATTTCAAACTTATTTGGTGGTAAAGCGGGTGGTGCTGGTGGTGCTGGTGCTGCTCCTAAAATGCCCGATACTTCTAAAGGTAGTAAGGGTATGGGTGGATTTACCAAAGCAGTTGAGAAGATTGATGCTAAAAAATTAATTGCCGGTGGCGAAAGCGTGAACGACAGCAAAGGATTGCACGATATCGACAACATGACCCACGGAGGTGTAAATGTTGAATTGCGGAATCTTTTTCGTTGGAACTACACTGGTATTACGCGCGTCAATTACATACTAGAAAATCAAGACAACATCGATTTTCCGGGCAAAGCCCACCTCTTAGCAGAAGCTAAATTCCTACGCGCTTACTACTATTTTGAGCTCGTTAAATTCTTTGGTGATGTCCCGCTAATTATTGACAAACGCATCGGCATCGAAGAAGCGCGAAGCATTGCACGTTCTCCAAAAGCAGAAGTATATGCACAAATTGAAGCTGACCTTATTGCGGCAGCTGCAGTATTGAATGCAACGCCTGCACAAAAAGGCCGCGCAACAAAAGGTGCTGCAAAATCACTTCTTGGCAAAGTATATTTATACCAAAATAAATTTACAGAAGCTGCAGCTATTTTAGAAGAAGTAATTGAATCAGGGCAATACAGTCTTTATCAAGATTACAGCCAGTTGTTCAGTGTTGCTGCCGAAGGCAATCCAGAGACCATTTTTGACGTAGAATATTCTGGCCTAGAAGGCGGAAGCTACGGCTGTCTGATCTGTTTAGAAGGAAACGCAGCTGTTGGTTTTCAAGGCATTCGCCAGTACAGCGGCCCAGTATACGGCGATGGCAATTCCTATAACCTCCCCACACCAGAACTTTATGCTGCTTTTGCACCCATAGATCCGCGCCGCGCCGCTACTGTATTGGATATCGAAGCATTTATTTCGGCACAACCAAACCCGGCATCTATCACTTACGCCATTGGTGCAGGTGGGCACACAGGTTATTACAATAACAAGTACATCAAGCGCCAAGGAGAAATTGGCCTTCCAGACAACGACCTCACAAGCCCTGTTAACTACCGCGTGTTGCGCTATGCTGACGTTCTGCTTATGGCAGCTGAAGCCAATTACCAAATCGGAAACGCATCACGCGCCACACAACTCGTCAATCAAATTCGCCAACGCGCAGGTATCCCTGGTGCTTCTGTAAATGCCATTGAAAAAGTTTATCTAGAACGCCGCCTAGAACTTTCCGGAGAAGGTCATCGCTTTTTTGACTTGGTGCGCACAGGCCAGGCCGCACAATATATCCCAGGATTTGTTGTTGGTAAACATGAATTATTTCCGATTCCACAGGTAGAGATCGATCTTGCCGGTGGCAATTGGACTCAAAACCCTGGTTATTAACCTAAAAAATCTAAAACCATGAAAACATTATTGCTCAGCATACTCAGTATTGGTTTGGCCCTTGTTGCCTGCCAAAAATATGAACCATCTCTTGGGCCTGCACCAACAGACGCCGACGCGCAATTCACAATGGTGCCTTCTGCTGCAAATGTCAATATAATTGAATTGAGCGCAAGCAACCCCTCACTGCAATGCGTTTGGGATTTCGGCAATGGCAGCAAAGCACAAGGGGCAAATGTAACAGCCACATATCCGTATGCCGGAACTTACACAATAAAGCTAACTGTTTTTGCAAAAGGGGGTAGCCGTAGTTCTACGCAAGAAGTGACTATTGCAAATGATGACTTTACGCTGCTCAACAATCCTTATTACACACTGCTCACGGGTGGTGTGAACGGCCCAGGATTCAAAGTTTGGGTCGTAGATTCAGCTGCGTCTGGGCATTTAGGCGTAGGCCCTGATCCGGAAAGTGCACTTGGCGCCACACCAGAATGGTGGGCTGCTGGCGCTGGTGAAAAACCTGGCTGCGGAATTTACGACGACCAATATGTTTTTCATCTTGCAGGCTTTAAATTTGACATGATCACCAATGGCGACGTCTATGTGCACAACACTATCGCCAATGAGTTTCCAGGTTCATTTGAAAATTTATTCGACTACACCGCGCCTTTTGCAGACCAATTAAATGAAAGCTGGCTATTAACTGAAGACACCGACCCAACCATTACTATTTCTGGCTCGGCATTTCTCGGTTTTTACACCGGGCCTAGGGTTTATAAAATCCTTTCTGCAACAGATTCAACACTGCACTTGCAGTATGGGCATCATGCAGGTGGTTTAAAATGGTACCTGAAACTCAAAACACTCTAAACAAACCATATGAAAATCATGACTTTTCTCCTGCTGAGTTTGGCACTATTAGCTTGCGACCCCGAGGTTCCTAAAACCCCCGGATTGCCTAGTAATCTTAATACCCAACTTACCGTAACCAACGGTGAAGTAACTGTATTAGCCACAGCAGATAGCGTTAACTTCTTTACCATTACCTTCTTCGACAACAACGATACCATTACAGTCGAAAGTCAAGATGGAGAGGCCAGTCATATTTTCAATAGTTCTGGAACCTATAAAATCAGAACGCGTGCACACACGCTTCAAACGTCATTCATTGAAAAGACCGAAGAAGTGCTGATCGAAATAGCAACCGGCAATACAGGCGCGCCTACTACAGGATATATCAGCCCACTTACATATCCAAACTACACTTTAGTTTGGCAAGATGAATTCAATGGCGCTAGTCTTTCTTCTGACTGGACCTACGACATTGGCACGGGCAGCTGGGGTTGGGGCAACAACGAATTACAATTCTATCGCCAAGATAATGCGGTGGTTTCAGATGGTATCTTAACCATTACGGCCAAAAATGAAACATTTAATACCTCCAATTATACCTCGAGCCGGATCAAGACTCAAGGTATTAAATCTTGGAAATACGGTCGTGTAGACGTGCGCGCCGCACTTCCTTTCGGCCAAGGTATTTGGCCTGCTATCTGGATGCTCGGAGACAACATCACCTCGGTAGGCTGGCCTGCTTGTGGAGAAATTGACATCATGGAACTCATTGGCGGGGCAGGAGCAAACGACCGCACTGTTCACGGAACTGTTCACTGGAGTGAAAGCGGCTCACATGCACAATACGGCGGTAGTAAAACACTTTCATCTGGAAAGTTTGCCGATAATTTTCATGTTTTCTCCATTGAATGGGATGACAACTCCATCCATTGGTTGCTAGACAACGTTGAATATCATAGTATCAACACAAGCCCGGCTGAAATGTCAGAATTTCGCGAAAAATTCTTCATTATTATGAACGTAGCCGTAGGTGGAAATTGGCCTGGGTCTCCTGACGCCACCACTACTTTCCCTCAAAAAATGTATGTAGACTACGTCCGCGTATTCCAATAGTAAACACATCTTTGTCATGAAATTTTTGTCTTCCTTCTTTGTGTTGGCTGCCTTGTTAGGCTTCCAAAGTTCCGAAAAGCCCTATTTTTCCGCACCAACTGAAACTGATATAGAAACACTCATTTCTCAAATGAGTATTGAAGAAAAAGTTGGGCAAACGTGTCAAATTACCCTGGACGCTATTCACAAAACCAATGATAAAGGCCAAGCTTTGGTTCCTGCACAAATTGATCAAGCCAAACTAAAAGAAGCGCTTGAAACTTATCATGTCGGTTCTGTGCTCAATGTAGGTTGGCATACCCTTGAACTTGCTGAATGGAAATCCATAATGACAGATATCCATGCGCCATATCTCAAAAAAGAACAAAATATTCCAATCCTCTACGGTATAGATGCCATCCATGGTGTCAATTATACAGTTGGCGGAACCCTCTTTCCCCAAGAAATCGGTTTAGCTGCAACCTGGAATACCGAACTTGCGAGGCAAATGGGAGAAGTAACTGCCTACGAATGCAGGGCTTCAGGTATTCCTTGGAACTTTTCCCCTGTGCTAGACCTCGGGCGTCAGCCACTATGGTCCAGACATTTTGAAACGCTCGGTGAAGACCCTGTTCTTGGCACCCAAATGGGTGTTGGGCTAGTTCAAGGTTATCAAGGTAACGGAGAAACAGTAGATGAGTTTCATGCTGCGGCTTGTCTCAAGCACTTTGTGGGTTACAGCGCAAGCTTCACAGGCAGAGACCGCACCCCTGCATTTATTCCTGAGAAATACATGCAAGAACTCTACTTTCCTGCATTTAAAGCAGCGGTAGAAAAAGGTGCACTCACCCTCATGATCAATTCAGGTGTGGTGAATGGCATACCAGGCCACGCCAACTACCAACTGCTCACCCAAACACTCAAAAAAGATTGGGGTTTCAAGGGCTTTGTTGTATCTGACTGGGAAGACTTCATCATGCTACACACTGTGCACAAAACCGCAGCAAGTTTAGCGGAGGCAGCCATCCAAGCGTTCAACGCTGGTGTCGATATGAGCATGGTGCCATCCAACCCACAATACAAAGCATACTGCCAAGATATGGTGAAAGCTGTTAAAGAAGGGAAGATTTCCATGGAACGCCTCAATGACGCCGTACGTCGAATTTTATATGTCAAAAATCAACTTGGACTTTTTGGTAATGCGCTACCAGACATGAGCAAGTACCCACTATTTGGCAGTCAAAACTTTAAAAATATAGCCAAACAAGCCGCACTTGAATCCATTACGCTACTCAAAAACGATGCGCAAATATTACCGTTAAAGAACGCGCAACGGATTTTGGTTGCTGGCCCAGGCGCCGCAAGCCTTAATATGCTCAATGGAGCTTGGACGCACACTTGGCAAGGATTAGACACCAGTTTCAACACAAAAGGTGCTTTAAATATCTATCAAGCGCTCAGACAACAAATGCCATACTCCACTATCAATTATGCAAAAGGAGTAGAACTTTACCTAGAAAATGACTTTGAAGCATCGCGCTTTGTTGATATCAATAACTACAAAAAAGCACTCAAGAAAAACGATGTAATTGTTATTTGCGTAGGCGAGCTTCCTTCTACCGAAAAACCCGGAGATATCCGTAGCTTACAACTCGACGACAAACAAAAAGAATTGGTCCGCTTGGCAAAAGCGGCTGGTAAAAAAGTGATCCTGGTATTGCTAGAAGCACGGCCAAGAATCATCAACGATATTGAACCATTATGCGATGCAATTGTACAAGCATACTTACCTGGGGACCAGGGTGGAGTTGCACTTGCAGAACTTTTTGCTGGCAAGCATGATTTTAGCGGAAGGCTTCCCTACACCTACCCGCGCTATGACGGCGTCATCGAATTCTATGATCACCCAGGTAGTGTGGCACGGGCAAAATCTGGCAAATTCACCGCCTATAATCCACAATGGGACTTCGGTTTTGGGCTTTCTTATCATGACGGAAGCATCAATGGTATGCAATTTACTGCCAAAGACGAAAATAACGGGTCCTTTTCAATTGCCGTTAATGTAAGTAATCCGCATTCACAAACCATTCAGATGGTAGTCCCGGTTTACCTCAGCGATCTTTATGCGAGTACCACGCCCGAGAACAAAAGACTCATAGACTTCAATAAAGTGACCCTCCGCCCAGGAGAAAACAAGACCCTAGAATTTACGTTCGATGCAAATGTGCTCAAAAGAGTGAGTGCCGATGGTAAATGGCGTGCAGAAAAAGGCACATTTGAAATCTTGTGTGAAGGAAATAAACTTTCTTTTGAACTTTTTAACGACTTATTGTTTTAACTAAAATACGATCAAAAGCCGAAGATTTTTGGCTTATTGTATTTTTTACTATATTTATCCCATTAAATAGAATTAAACCTATAAAACCTTAAAATTTAACAACATGAAAAAACTGTACTTTTTACTTTTTGCTCCTATCTTGAGCTTTTCTGCTCAGATAGAAGGCACATGGAAATTAGCACCGCAAGCCGCTGCGCTTGGTGTTGGTCCTTCAGGCCCTGGCGACATGAGCTGGTGGGCTAACGGCGCCGGTGACGTAACTACACGCGCTTGTCTTTTTGACGACTCTATTAAATTTGAAGCCAATGGCACCATGACACACTATATGGATGGTTCTACTTGGTTAGAAGGTTGGCAAGGTGTTCCAGCCGAAGGCTGTGGCGCTCCAGTAGCTCCGCATGTCGGAGGTGCGGCCACTTATGTTTACGATGCCACTGCCGGAACACTTACCGTAAATGGTTTAGGAGCTCACATCGGTTTGGCTAAAGTAATCAATGGTGCTGAAATCAACAGCCCAAGTTTAGCAGCAAGTTCTGTTACATACAACGTTGCTATCTCTAATGGCGGAAACACGCTTACAGCAGATATTAACTTTGGTCCAGGATGGTGGCGTTTTGTTTACGAGCGTACGACTCCTATCGCAGTCCAAGACTATGATGTTACTTTCCGTGTAGACATGTCTCAATACACTGGTTCTTTAACTGGCGGTGTATTTGTAAACGGCACTTTCAACGGATGGTGTGGTACTTGTAACCCAATGACAGACATGGGTAATGGCTCATGGGAAGTTACGCTTCCTTTGCCTCCAGGTGCAATTGAATACAAATTCACTATTGACGGTTGGAACGCTCAAGAAGAGTTTGTTGGTGGCGAATCTTGTACAGTAAGTAGCGGTGGTTTTACCAACCGTGCACACACTGTAGCTGGTGACATCACTTTACCTAACGTATGTTTTGCTAGCTGCGATGCTTGTACAAACGATATCACCTTTGCTGTTGACATGAACGACTACATTCTTGCAGGTAACTCTACTGCAGCTGGTGTATTCTTAAACGGCACATTCAACGGGTGGTGTGGTTCTTGTACGCCAATGGACGACACTAATGGTGACAACGTTTGGGAAGTAACCGTACCACTAACTGCGGGTGCAATTGAATACAAGTTTACTGTAGACGGTTGGAACGACGACGAGCAATTTGCAGGTGGCGAGCCTTGTACAGTAACAAACGGTGGTTTTACAAACCGTTCATACACTGTAACTACCGCAGCATCGATCCCTGTAGTATGTTGGGAAAGCTGTACTGAGTGTACAACTGGTTTAAATGAAGAAGCAAATAACGTTGCTATCTACCCTAACCCAGTAAACAGCATCATGACAGTGAAAGCAACTGAAGCAATCCAACAAATCCGTATCCTCGACCTCACTGGTAAAGAAGTTGCAAACTTCGTTGCCAATGGTCTTACACAAGAAATCAATGTAGAGGCGCTTAAAGCTGGTATCTACACTATCCAAATCGCAACAGCAGCTGGTAACAGCAGCAAGCAATTTGTGAAAAAATAAGAAGTTGATTGATGAAAAGGAGGGGCTTTCGAAAGAGGCCCCTTTTTTTTGTGCCCAAAATCGGTGTTCTATGTGTATTTTTGCACCATGGATCACGACATAGAACTCCGTTTTCAAAAACTACAAAAGCACCTCGAAAAAGACTTTGGACCAGGAATGGATATGTCCACATTTTTATTTCTTGTTGGGGTTAACGAACTCGGTATGGGGCATCAAACCTTTTCCAAACAACAAAAAATGGAACTGATGCACATCGCAATCTGCACCCTGCTCGAACCCTACGGTTATTATACATTCGAAGGAAGAGACGCTGACCTTTGGCCCCACTACACACTCAACCAACACCTCCCTGCACTCAATCATCAGCAACAACAACATCTTCTCAAAGAAGCACTATTAGAATATTTTATCAAAAATGAATATTACCATGAAATACCTGAATCTATCTAAGCTTTTCATTTTCTTCTTTTTCTTGGCATCTTGCCATTCAACAGAAGTCGTTTTACGAAAAAGTAAGGCTCAAGGAATAACTGACTATAGTCAAAAACCCGAAAACAACGACATTATACATACAAACATAAATCAGGAAGCGGTAAAACATGAATTATCCAAAATTACCCCGCTTCAAGAAAACAAGTCAACCCTACAAAATCAAAATATCAGAACTGAAGATAAACAAGATTATACTAATGTTACTCCGAATATTAGTAAGCAACATAATCCCAATAACGCCTCGAGCAACCAGCGAATCCAACATCAAACTACCCATTACACTCCGAACGCATCCGCTAAAAAAATCTACAAACAACATTCCAATGGTATTTTTGGTGGTGTCGGCCGCTCTTTTGGAGTGGTCGGCTTGGTATTCATAGTAGTCGGTCTTGTTCTCTTTTTAATAGGCGGGCTTATTATAAATACCCTAGGGGCCATTTTTCTTGCCTTTGGGACTGTTTTTCTTTTAATTTGGTTGGTTCTAGCTATTATACAAGTGCTATTTGACGTAATTTTGTAAAAATGTCAGAAGCAACGCCAAAGCCGCCGTCTAAATTTAAAACCTACTTGGTTTTTACCAAGTTCAGACTCTCATTTTTAGTCATCCTTTCGGCACTCAGTGGCTATTTGTTTGCCGGAGGGCAAAACTGGATAGAAATCACCTACCTCATGATAGGCGGCACACTCGTTACGGGGGCCTCCAATGGTTCCAACCAAATTTGGGAACGCGACCTCGACCAAATTATGAACCGTACGAATGGGCGGCCTTTACCCACGGGTCAAATTCAAATTAAAGAGGCCTATATCATCGTCATTTTGTTTTTATTGACCGGAACCTATCTGCTCTACCTCATTAACCTCAAAAGTGCACTACTGGGCTTATTGGCCTTCACAAGCTACGTTTTTATCTATACTCCTCTTAAACAAATTACACCGTGGGCAGTGTTCGTTGGTGCCTTTCCAGGCGCTATTCCGCCATTTCTCGGAGCAATCGCCGCTACTGACGCCTTTGGTTTTGTGCCAGGTATTCTCTTTTTTGTTCAATTTACATGGCAATTCCCTCACTTTTGGGCTATTGCATGGGTGCTCTACGACGACTACAAAAAAGCAGGGTTCTCCCTGTTGCCCTCCAAACACGGAAAAGGAAAAGCTTCTGCATTTCAAATCATGGCTTATTCATTGGCGCTTATTCCATTTAGCCTTATGCCTTGGATTCTCGGCTGGACGGGCTATACCACGCTAATTGCAGCCAGCATAATGGGCATTTGGTTCTTTTATTTGTCTTATAAACTCTTTTATAGTTGTGAAACTTCCGATGCGCGTAAACTCATGTTCGCTTCGTTTGTTTACTTACCGATCATCCAGTTTATATATGTGTTTGACCGAACCGATTACTTTATTGACTTTTTAAAAACGCTGTCATGAAATACGAACAAGAATTAAAACCTGAAATCAGAGAAAAAATGAAAAAAAATCTCGTTTACGTCGGGATTTTCAGTATTGTGATGCTCTTTGCCGGCCTTACTTCTGGCTATTACGTATCGATGGGTAAATCTTTTTGGCTAAAGTACCCGATGCCAACCGGGTTCTACCTCAGTACCCTTTTTATTGCCTTGAGTTCGCTAAGTTTTTGGTGGGCTATTCAAGGGGCTAAAAAAGACAAGCAAGGGCAGTTGAAAGGGGCAATGGTTGCAACGCTGTTATTCGGAATTGGCTTTTTATTTTTTCAATTTCAAGGCTACAGAACGCTTATCAATAAAGGTTTAAACCCCGTCAACGACATGCTCGTCACTAACGGACGCTATGGAGATTATTACGAAATTAAATACAAAGGTGATTTAGTTGCTGTAGACGGTAACGAATACCTCATCAATGGCAAGCCAATTGCTGCTTCTGACTTCAAAAAAATACAAGCCTACTTCAAGCAATTCGAAAAAATCAAACAAAGTACGCCTCTACTAGTCAAAACACCAAATGCGCAAATAGAGCTATTCTACAAGGGCCTCCCCGTACAAATCAAAAATAAACGACTGTATGCCAATGACAGCACCGAGCTCACTTTCTCTGATGAAATTCGCCTAAGCGAACTCGCTGTCCACATTAGAGACAAGCGTGGTGACTTCTTTGCACACGGCACATACGGTAAGGATTTTACAATTTATTACTCAGGAAAAGCACTTGAGTACAAAAACCGTCAACTACAGTACAACGGAACTCCTTTAAAGCCTCACATGCAGCTTAGTGCTATGCAAGCCGCAGACTCTGCCTCGGCTTACCTCTACTTAATCACTTTTGTTCACCTATTGCATGTCCTTATTGCGCTACTCTATTTAACCAGAGTTGCAATCTCCTCATTTACAGGTAAGTTCTCCTCCGAAAACAATTTGTCGTTACGTTTGAGTAGTATCTTCTGGCACTTTTTAGGGCTTTTGTGGTTGTATTTACTCGTCTTTTTGAATTTTATTCACTAAACTTGCACAAAAATTTCTCATAAAATGGCCGGACATTCTGCTCAACTAGACGCCAAAACACTATGGGGTGGTAAAGAATCCCCTTTCCAAACGAGTTATGGAAAACTCATGATGTGGTTCTTCCTCGTTTCGGATGCGCTCACTTTCAGTGGTTTATTAATAGCATATGGTTTTACGCGCCATAACGCTCAAGATGCTTGGCCCATCGGTGAAGAAACCTTCAACTCCATGCCTTTCTTAGGTCATGGCTATCCGCTTCTTTATGTAGCCCTCATGACCTTTATCCTTATTGTGTCCTCTGTAACTATGGTTTTAGCCGTAGAAGCTGGTCACCGCATGGATCGCAAAGGCGTTACCAAATGGATGATTGCAACTGTAATTGGCGGTTTCTTCTTTTTAGGCTCACAAGCTTGGGACTGGTCTCACTTCATACATGGTTCCGAATTCGGTAAAATTGAACTTGCCGATGGTTCTGTTGCAATCGTAAGAGGTCATTTTGGTGAAATCAATAACTTCACTGTACTAGAGTCAGGTAGTAAACACAAAGCCGGTGCCGTTATTAAAGATGACCTCATGCACCAATTTCAACACGCTGCTGAAAGTGGGCATTTAGAGGCCGGTAAAATTCATTTAGCCGATGGCTCCATCGCTAAAATAAATAAAGCGAAAGACCACGACATGAAACTCATCATCAAAAAGAGTGGTAAAACTTACAAACTTGGCGGTAAAGAAATAACTGGTGCAAAAGCAGAAAAGCTCTACTATGAAGCACTTTATGCCGGCGAGAAAAGCCGCGTTATTTACGGTGCCAATATGAAACAAAACGAGTACGGCCCACAACAATACGCTCAGTTCTTTTTCTTTATTACCGGTTTCCATGGCTTTCACGTATTTTCGGGCGTAGTCATTAACATATTGATCCTTCTTGGCGTATTATCCGGAACGTATCACAAGCGTGGTCATTACGAAATGGTCGAAAAGACAGGTTTGTATTGGCACTTCGTTGACCTCGTTTGGGTCTTTGTATTTACCTTCTTTTATTTATTGTAATTCTTTCAAACAACACTACACATGGAAAGAGACGACCTTATAGAATATTCACTTCACGCGCACCACGACGAAAACAAAGGCAAAGAAATCCGAAAGAAGATTTACAAAGTAACTATTCTTTTGACCTTAATCACGGTCATTGAAGTGTTCATAGGTGCCAGCATTAAACAATCTTCTGATTGGTGGACCACCGTTAAAATCATCTTCATTTTACTAACGCTTCTCAAAGCGGGCTACATCGTTATGGTATTTATGCACCTCGGTGACGAACGCAGATACCTGCGCAATGTAATCCTCATCCCTTATTTTATTTTCGTTCTATACCTCATCTTTATTGGTCTTTGGGAAGCAACTGCTATTGGCAAGGTTTGGGAAACAATGTGGCAATAAAGCATGGAAAATAAAACCGCTGTTCGCAGTAAAAAGAGGTCGCTCTTTGCGTTAACTCTTGTATTTGGTCCAGCGCTCATTCTAATTTTCATGGCTACTCGTGGCTGCGACCACCGATTTAAGACCCTCGCAGACTACGGGTTGGTGAGCACCCCCTCCTTTACCGTATACAACCACAAAGGAAAGCAACAGCAAACCCTCCAAGATTATCAAGATCAAATCGTTTTAATCAACACCCTACAGACTACATGTCCGCACAACTGCGGGCTCGCATTTTTTCCGCTGACTCAAAATATTTACAAAGATTTGCGTACCAACAAACGCAAAAAACTCAAGCAAGTCAGAATGCTCTCCATTGTTGTAGACTCTCTCGGAAATCCTGTTTCAGAAGCAGCCCTACTCGATATTCAAGATATGTTGCGAAGCCGTGTAGAAGGGTATGACCCCGAAATTTGGCAATTGGTCAGTGCCGACCCAAAAATATTCTATAATTTGACCAACAACGGCCAAAAGCTAATCGTAAAGGACACTAAGTATTTCGGTGGTGTTTCCTACAACGAACTGATCATGCTCCTCGACAAAAACAATCATTTACGAATGGTGCTCAATGGGCACACGGAAGGAATGATACGAAAAATGAAAGAGCATTTGGCGCTTTTAATCAAACAATACGATAAAGAACGTGCTCAAACACAAGATTAGTTGGATACTCATCAGTCTTTTCTTAGCATTTGCTTGTACTAATCAAGAACAAAGACGATTACCCCATTTAGGAAACTATGATCTTTCCTATAAAAAGGTGAATGGTCAAACGCTTACAGACACCATTTATCAGCGCATTCCAGCCTTCACCTTCTTCAATGAAGACTCCGTGGTAGTCAATCATCAGACCTATGCTGGTAAAGTCTGGATCAGCGAGTTCTTTTTTGCAAGTTGCCCGAGTATTTGCCCTATCATGAATACGCAACTTAAAAATGTGGCCAAATCGTTAGTCGCCTATCAAGACCATATTCAATACTTATCCTTTACCATTGATCCTACAAACGATACGCCTAGTAAGCTAAAAGCGCATAAAAAACAATTAGGTATTACAAGTGCCAACTGGGCTTTTTTAACGGGCAATGAATCATTTACACATCAACTAGGCATTGAACACTTCCTTATTTTTGCCGGAAGAGAAGAAGATGCGCTTGGTGGCTATGCGCATTCTGGCGCTTTTACCCTTGTAGACAAAAAAGGATACGTGCGTGGTGTATACGAAGTAGTAAAACCCGATCTTAGCGTCAACAAAAAAGAATTTGAACGGTTAATCAAAGACACCAAAACGCTTTTCATTCATGAATACAACTTCCGCCCCGAATAAAACCAACCTCCGCAAATGGGTTATCGCCGTCTCTATTGTCATTCCTATTGCCGTTGCAGCATTATTCGGAATCAAAATTGAAGGGGTCGACTTCTCTTTTTTACCGCCAATTTACGCTACCATTAACGGCATCACCGCGGCCTTGCTGGTTCTTGCCCTTATTTTTATAAAGCGTGGCAAAATTCAACTGCACCAAAAAACGATACAAACAGCGCTTGGTTTAAGTGTCCTATTTTTGTTGTGCTATGTAGCCTACCACATGACTTCCGATTCTACATTATATGGTGATTTAGACCACAATGGAAATTTATCGGCAAAAGAACTCGAATTAGTTGGTCCGACCAGACTTGCTTACGTCATTCTTTTAATTTCTCACATTTTCTTAAGTGTAGCCGTGATTCCAGTAGTGCTTTTTACATACTTGCATGCCTGGGAAGGCAATTATCAAAAACATAAAAAATGGGCCCGCTTGGCTTTTCCCATATGGCTATATGTTGCTGTTACTGGAGTCATTGTCTTTTTAATGATTTCTCCATACTACAATCATTGATTTTTATGTAACTTTCGATACTCATTAATAGTTACTACATGGCCAATCTCCATTTACTTAGCAATCATTTTCCTATACTGGGCTCGTTGTTTGGTGTGCTCTTATTGGTAGTGGCCTTAGTTAGGCCTAATTTGAATACCACACTCAGCGCCTACCTCATTCTTTTGGTCAGTGGTTTTGGTGGAATTATCGCTTATTTTTCTGGGGAGGCAGCAGAGGAACGCATAGAGCACATCAAAGGTATCTCCCACAAAGTCATTCATATTCACGAAGAAATGGCTGAAAACTCACTGATTTTCATTTTTCTGTTAACCGCCACAGCCATTGTTGGACTTTGGGCAGAGCGCGCACAATGGGAAAGCAAGAAAAAAATCGAACGCTTTGCACTCATTATGGGCATTATTGCTTTTGTTCTTTTTGTATTTACAGGCTACCTAGGTGGGCATATCAGACATGGCGCATAATACCCATTTAAAACAACTGCGATACGATAAAGCCTATTTGCGCTTAGCCGCGAGTTGGGCGCTACTTTCTCATTGCAAAAGAAAACAAGTTGGAGCCATTATTGTCAAAGATGCCATTATTATCTCCGATGGTTACAACGGCACCCCTGCCGGATTTGACAACTGCTGCGAAGACGAGCAACATCAAACGCATTGGTATGTCTTACATGCAGAAGCAAACGCTATTTTAAAAGTAGCCCGATCTACTAACAATTGTAAAGACGCCACCCTCTATCTAACACACTCCCCCTGCAAAGATTGTAGTAAGCTTGTCTTACAATCTGGCATCAAGCGCTTGGTTTATCAAGAGGCCTACAAAGACCTTTCCGGTGTAGAATTTTTGAAATCTGCTGGTTTAGAAGTTACTCAAATTGAAAATATTTCCGATGTCTGACCAAGGCCCTAAACCACTCTATTGGCTTCCGTTTTTACTGACTTTCATTGCGGCTTTGGGCGTCTATGTAGGCAGCCAATTCTTCGGTAGCGCTGAGCGCTCGAGTAAGGAAATACAAAAGCTCGACCAAATCTTTCAAGTGCTAGATAACCAGTATGTAGACAAAATCAACAAAGAAGAAATCTTTGAAAAAACGATTTCTGAAATGTTGCACCGTCTTGATCCACATAGCAATTATATTTCCGCCAAAAACCTCAAACTTTTAGACGAACAAACCAACGCGGCATTTGGCGGCATTGGCGTGCGTTTTTTGCTGTTTCGAGACACAATCTGTATCACGCATGTCAATGCGGCCTCTCCGGCCTTCTTAGGTGGCTTAAAACGCGGTGATCGCATCATTGCAATCAATAAAAAACCTTCGGTAGGCAAAAACATTAGCAATGACAAAGTAATGGCCCTGCTTAAGGGAATGCCCAACACTGAAGTGAAGGTCACTATCCTTAGAAAAGGCAAAAAACTACAAAAAACCCTCGTTCGCAATACCATTTCTATCGCAACGGTGCCTGCCTTCTACATGATCGACAACCAAACGGGGTATATCCAAATAGCGCAATTCTCACTGCCTACTGCACAAGAATTTCACAATGCTGCCCTTACGCTTCGGGCTAAAGGCATGAAAAAACTACTTCTCGATTTGCGCGGAAATGGCGGTGGAACAATGGATGCCGCTATAAAAATCGCAGACGAATTTTTACCAGATGGCTACCTCATCCTCAGTTCAAAAGGGCTACACAGCCAAGAACAAAAATACCGCGCTACAAGCGAAGGTGTGCTTGAAAAAACCAAAGTGGTCGTGCTCATTGATGCGCAATCGGCTTCTGCTAGTGAAATTCTAGCTGGCGCATTACAAGATAACGACCGCGCCAAGATTGTCGGTAGACGGTCTTATGGCAAAGGACTTATTCAGCAAGATAAGCGCTTAAAAGACGGCAGCAACCTTCGCATTACTGTGGCGCGCTACTACACACCATCCGGGCGTTCTATTCAACGCCCCTATAAAAAAGGTTATGACGCGTATCGTCAAGACGAACAGAAGGCTTTTACCGAAGAATACTTTAAAATTGACTCCAGCATTTTTGTGGACTCGCTAAAATACAAAACACGAAAAGGCCGAACAGTTTACGGAGGAGGTGGCATTATGCCAGATATATTTATTGCCGGCGACACCACCGGCCGCTCATTGTATCTATCCGAATTACAATGGGGGGGCGTGTTCAATGCTTTTGCTTTTGAATACCTCAACAAGGTAAACATCAAATACACCCTGCAAGAATTAATTACCGAATTTAGTATTACAGACCTGCTCCTTGAGCAATTTACCACGTTTGCTAGCAACGAATTCGAGGTTCGTATGCAACGCAATGAGTTCTTGCATAGTAAAGAAAATATAAAGCAATTACTCAAGGCAGAAATTGCCCGGCATCTCTTCTTGGAAAATGGCTACTATCAGGTCATGAATAACTATGATCCTGAGGTTCAGCGTGCGCTTAAGTGCTTCTAATTTTTACGGTCCATTAAGAACACCGCAAAAATTATACTTACTATGGCAAACACTGCTGCAACTGCCCACCAAAAATTATTGTCAAATTGAGGTATAAGTGGAATCATACTGCAAAGTTTAGTTCTATGAATGTAAACGATAAATTCATTCGCTCTATTTCAAATGAACAAATGCAGTCAATTGGTGAATATGTGCGGGCGCTTAAAGAACAATAGCCTATTTATTCAGTTGGTTTTCACCCAAGTACGTCTATAATTGGGGCCAATTAAAAAATAACTACCCGGTTTTAAATGGCCTAAATCCTGATGATTTTTACCGAGTTGCCAATCAATGACATTTCTTCCGCTCGTGTCAATAAGCTCAAAATCTTTTAATAAGTCTTTTGGAATATATAGAATGTGCTCGTGAAAATAGATCGCCGGAGCGTCTAATGTTGGGCCGGATGTCAAAGTTGAAAAATCAAACTGGTGCAGTTTAGGGGCTATGGTTAGTATAGATGTGATTTTCTCGCCACTGATAAAACCTTGTGCCGCACCCGAAACACAAATTCCTTCTGTTTGCGCTAAAGTCAACGTAGAACCCAACTCTATGCGTTGGTAATCTCCCTCAAAAAAAGAACTGCTTTGCGAAGCAAAACGATACATAAACGCACTGTATAAGCCACTGGGCTCCTTTTTATAGCCCAATAGATACATTTGATGCAGCACCGAGTCTATAGCGGCATCGGTAATTAGGCCATTAACATCAAATGAATCTTGTGCCGACACTACAAGGGTATCTTGCCAGATGGTCGGTAACACGTAATGCTTTGTCCAAAGATTTTCCCAATTTTTAGTAAACATGTGTAAAGAATCTTGCCAATAAAACAAAGCTTCACAATCAAAATTATGCGCATTCATTTGTAATCCAGTAGTTGGCTGACCTGCCAATTTAAAAGATTGTTTTTGCGAAGAAAGCACCGTGTTGGTCGTGTTTAATTCTTCTTTGGGAATAACGTAGATATCGAGCGCTGTTCTAGTGCCCATGTTATTACCTACATCGGCTATAAACAAATGTGCACTGTTTTGGGTCATTGCTTCCCAGTCTAGATTTTGCGCATTAGCCACCGTCCAGCTGTGTACATGGCTACCATCTGAAGAAAGCAGCGCATGAACTGCAGGGGTGTTTCCGCTGTCATTAATCGAATAGATTGTATCGTTTAAGAAAACCAAGCCTGAAGACTCATTGTACGGAGCAGAAAGGTTGGCAACAAAAGTTGGCGCATAATTAATAGTTCCTAAATCTATCCCTTGCGCTAGCACAAATAAGGGAGAGAAAAACAGAATTAGACCAAGCGAATGTCTCATCCTATGAGCTTGTCTGACCAATCTGTTGCCTCTTCACTGCTAATTAAGCCTAGGCCTAATAAAGTGCGGACCGTTTTTTCAAGAACTTCCTGGTCTAAAGTTGTTGTACTTGCCCATTCTGTTTGATTTAACCACTCCTCTACTTCGTTTTTTTCAAGGGCGTAACGCCACGCCAGTACCTCGGCTGCATCAGCTGCATTTTTAAGTTGTGCCGCGCGTCCTTGTACAATTGTCAAAACCTCTTGAAGAAGCGCTGCGTCTGAATGCAAGATGTCGGATCTAACTGCAATTACAAAACAGGGCCAAGGCGTGTAAACCTCGCCGATACGCCTGCATTTGGCTTGGTCAACAAATGGTTGGGTTGTATACTTTTCCCATAAGAAACCTTCTGCCTCGCCATGATTCAAGGACCACAGGCCGCCGTAGACGTCGCCAACTACATTAAAAGACAAAGCGCTGGGCTCCCAGCCTTCTCGCTGGGCCAACACAAAACTCATCAAATGGGACCCAGAACCCTCTCTCGAAATGGCAAATGTAGCGCCGTCAAGATCAGATAATTGATGAATGGCTTGATTCGCTGGCACATGCACTCCCCAACACAAAGGGCTCTGTACATAAATTGAAATGAGTTTAGCGTCCAAGCCCTTGAGAATGGCGCGTGTAATCCCTTCTGTTAACAGGACGGCAATGTCTAGAGATCCGGCTTGGAGTCCTTTGATCATTTGTCCAGTACCTCCCGTCATGTCCGACCAATGCAGTTCTATTCCTGCAGCTTTAAATTTTCCCTCCTCTATTGCGAGCCTCCAAGGCAGATTGAAATGTTCGGGCACGCCGCCAATTTTGAATCTTTTCATGCTTCCTGATTGAAATATTGCCTATCGGACAAATTCTTGTAATGACCGCCTAAAGCTAGCAATTCCTCATGAGTGCCTTGCTCAATAATGCGACCTTTTTCCATTACGATAATACGGTCAGCACGGCGAATAGTTGACAAACGATGGGCAATAACAATAGAGGTTCTGCCCGCTGTTAATTTTTCAGTTGCCCGCTGTATCATGAATTCACTTTCACTATCTACACTCGAGGTTGCTTCGTCCAAAATCAATAAAGAAGGCTGATAAACATAGGCGCGAATAAAAGCCAACAATTGGCGCTGTCCGGTAGATAGCGTGCCTCCTCTTTCGCCGATTTTGTGTGCATATTGCTCAGGCAAGGCGCTGATAAAATCATGTGCACCCACTTCTTTTGCCGCCATCACGACTTGTTCAAAGGTGATGGTGGGATCGCCGAGTGTAATGTTATTCAATATGGTATCCGAAAACAAAAAAACATCTTGTAATACAATTGCAATGTTTTTGCGCAAGGTTTGGAGCTGAATGGTTTCTATGGGCACCTCTCCAATTAAAATTTGACCTGACTGGTGCTCGTAAAAACGACCCAACAAGTTAACTAAAGTTGTTTTGCCTGAGCCTGTAGCACCCACAATTGCAACCGTTTGACCATAGGCAATTGTTAAGTTTAAATCCGAAATAACGGGCTGATCTTCTACATAAGAGAAATTGACTCCTTTAAAATGTAAGCTCTGATTAAAATCTATGTTTGTTTGGTTGCCTTTATCCTGAACATCCGTTTGTTCGTCAAGTACTGCAAAAATGCGTTCCGCCCTCACTGTTCCACGCTGCAATATGTTGAATTTATCGGCCAGCATTCTGATAGGGCGATACAACTGACTAATCCAAAATACAAAGGCAAATAATTCGCCAAACATATTTTGAATTTGTGCATCCGTTTTTCCTTCAGCTTGTAGGGCCCCCCAAACGAGAAGTGCGGCTATAGACAATGAGCTCAGTAATTCTACAACCGGAAAGAAAATAGAGTTGGCCCATACGGCTTTGATATGGGCGGCTCTGTGCTCAGCGTTAATTTGATTAAAGTGCCCCGCCTCTTGTTCTTGACGATTGAACAACTGAACAAGACTCATGCCGGTAAGCCTTTCTTGCACAAATGTATTGAGTTTGGTGACGGCTTGTCTTTCTTGCTGAAAAGACGTTTTCATGGAACGCGCAAAGATGCGTGTGGCAAAAATTAAAATAGGAACAGGAAGTAAGGTCATGAGCGCCAACTGCCAATCTGTTAAGAACATAAAAGTGACAATAAGGACCAAAGACAATAAATCGGCAGCGATATCCATCATGCCTGAAGAAAAAACCTCGGTGATTGCCTCCATGTCAGAAACGACCCTTGTTACCATTGCGCCAACCGGATTTTTATCGAAATACGCCACCCTAAGCTTCATAAAATGCCGGATTACTTTTTGGCGAAGATCCCGAATGACCGACTGTGCAAGTAAGTTTGAAAAATAGGTCCCCAACACTTGTAAGATGGCCTCTGTTAATAGCATCACTAGAACGAGCAAGGATCCCAAAAGAAGCATATTTGGATCTTTGTCTTTTAAAAGATAGCGGTCGATGAGTTGGCCGATGACATAAGGGCGAGATGGCGATAGTACAGCCAGCAAAATTGTTGCGCCGACAGCTACAATTAGGTATTTTTTATAGGGCTTGGCAAAGGCGAAAAGGCGTTTGAACAAGGAATATTGTAGCTTTTGACTCATTGTGTTACAAAATTAGTTCTAAATTCCTTACCTTTGCATCCAATTTTAAGTATCGTGGGCGTAAAAATCTTTGCAGGCAGGGCTTCAGAACAACTCGCAACCAACATTGCTAAGTCATTTGGCGCATCTTTAGGTGATGTCAAAGTCAGTGTTTTTTCCGACGGTGAATTCCAACCTTCATTTGAAGAAACCGTTCGGGGGCAAGATGTATTTATTGTTCAGTCAACCATGCCACCGACTGAAAACCTTTTCGAACTTTTATTACTCGTCGATGCTGCAAGACGCGCATCCGCAAGAAAAATCATTGCCGTCATTCCCTACTTTGGTTTTGCGCGTCAAGACCGCAAAGACAAACCGAGGGTTGCAATTGGTGCCAAGCTTGTCGCTAACATGCTAATGGCAGCTGGTGTAGATCGCGTCATGACCATGGACCTACATGCCGATCAAATTCAAGGCTTTTTTGAGGTACCTGTTGACCACCTTTTTGCTTCTACGCTCTTTCTTAAAGAAGTAGAAAAACTCGATCAGCAAAATTTAGTAGTGGCAGCTCCAGACGCAGGAGGGGCAAAACGCGCCAATTCTTATGCCAAAAACCTAAATTGCGGCTTGGCTCTATGCCACAAACACCGCAAAAAAGCAAATGAAATTGCCGAAATGACCGTCATTGGCGATGTAATGGGTAAAGACGTTGTCATTATCGACGACATGTGTGATACCGCCGGAACACTCACCACCGCAGCCGACCTTCTTATCGAAAAAGGTGCTAAAAGCGTTCGTGCATTTACCACCCATGCTGTTTTAAGCGGCCCAGCATTCGAGCGCATCAATGCGTCTAAACTCACCGAACTCATCGTTACCGATACCATTCCACTCCAAAAGCACAGCGACAAAATTCGCGTAGTGAGTGTAGCTGACCTCTTTGCAGATGTCATTAAGCGTTTGGTTAACAACGAATCGATTAGTTCACATTTTGTAATCTCTTAAATTAATATATAACATGAAAACAGCACATTTGAGCGGTTCGCTCCGAGCGAACGTAGGGAAGAAGGATGCTTCGGCTTTGCGCAATGCAGGCTTGGTTCCTTGTGTGCTTTACGGACAAGGTGAGCAAACTCACTTCGCAGTAAAGCGAACAGCAATTGACAAAATCGTTTTTTCTCCTGATGTATTTCAGGTTGCCCTAGACATCGAAGGTAAAAAAGCAATTGGTATCATTCGCGAGTTGCAACAACACCCAACCAAAGACACCATCCAGCACGTAGATTTCTACGAGCTCGACCAAAACAAAGAAGTTCGCGTTAAACTTCCAGTTCGCATCACGGGATCTTCTCGTGGCGTATTAGCCGGAGGTAAACTGATGACGGTCTTCCGTCAACTACAATGTATTGGTTTGCCAAGCGCATTGCCAGATGCAATTACCCTTGACATTACGAAGCTGCGTATTGGCGATTCTATTCGCGTCAACAGCATTGAAGTCCCAGGTGTTAAATTCCTAGATCCTGCCAACGCAGTAGTTGTTTCTGTGAAAATGGCTCGTGGTGCAGTTAAAGGCGCAGACCTGGATGACGAAGACGAAGAAGCATAGTCTTTCATCATACGAAATAAAGAACCGCCCATATGGCGGTTTTTTTTTGTCACTTTTCTTCTTTAAATTCGTTCAAATTAGATATGGCCAGCCCCAGAACGCTCATTATTATTCCTACCTACAACGAACTCGAAAACATTTCCAAGATGGTTTCAGCCGTAATGGATCTTCAGCAGGGTTATCATATCCTTTTCATCGACGATAATTCTCCCGACGGAACCGCAGCTCAGATAGAGGCGCTTATGGAAAAACACCCCGCCGTTTTTTTAGAAAAAAGACCCGGTAAATTAGGCCTAGGTACCGCTTATATCCATGGCTTTGAATGGGCGCTTAGCCGTGACTACACCTACATCATCGAAATGGACTGTGACTTTTCTCACAACCCAGCAGACCTCCCGCGCCTGATCAACGCTTGTGAAAACGGCGCTGATTGCGCAATTGGCTCCCGATACGTACGTGGAGGTAAAGTAAGAAACTGGCCTGCAAAACGCATCCTGATGAGCTACTTTGCAAGTGTTTACGTCAGGCTCATCTTATGGATTAATATTAAAGATACCACTGCGGGGTTCAAGTGTTACCATCACAAAGTACTGGAAACGATACCCCTTAAAACTATTCCTTTCAAAGGATATGCCTTCCAAATTTGCATGAAATACGCCACCGTGAAACTTGGTTTTAAAGTCAAAGAAATCCCCATCACATTTGTAGATAGGGTTGTGGGAGAATCCAAAATGAGCACCGGCATATTCAAAGAGGCCTTCTTCGGGGTTTGGCAAATGCGCAAAATGAAATGGAAATGACAATAATAATTAAAAACGGAACCCTCATTAATGAAGGCAAACAAATAAATGCAGATATCCTCATTACCAACGGGAAAATCACCAAAATTGCCCATCAAATTAACAGCGACGCAGCTGTTCAAGAAATAGACGCAAGTGGTTTGCTGATCTTACCTGGTTGTATAGACGACCAAGTTCACTTTAGAGAGCCCGGACTAACTCATAAAGGAAATATTTATTCAGAATCTAGAGCGGCCGTTGCTGGAGGTATCACCAGCTTTATGGAGATGCCCAATACTGTTCCTAACGCGCTTACCCAAGCACTGTTGGAAGATAAATATCAAATTGCCTCACAAAACGCCATTGCCAATTATTCTTTTTTTATGGGGGCTTCCAATGACAATATGGAAGAAGTGCTCCTAACCGACACTTCTAAAATTTGCGGTGTAAAGGTGTTTATGGGTTCGTCCACAGGAAATATGTTGGTGGACAAAGAAAGTGTGTTAGAAGGCTTGTTCTCTCGCGTGGGCGCCCTTATTGCTACACACTGTGAAGACGAACACACGGTGAAGTCAAATTTGGCGGCATTCCAAGCAAAATACGGCGATAACATTCCTGTAAGTGCTCATCCACTCATTCGCAATGAAGAGGCCTGTTACCTGTCTTCTTCGAAAGCCGTGGCTTTAGCAAAAAAGCACCGAGCGCGTTTGCACGTCCTACACATTTCCACAGCCAAAGAAACCGCTCTTTTTGACAACGCACTCCCATTAGAACAGAAGCTCATTACAGCAGAAGCCTGTATCCATCATCTTTGGTTTAGCGATGCCGACTACCAGACTAAAGGCAACTACATCAAATGGAATCCGGCAGTAAAAACAAGTGCAGACCGAGACGGCGTCTGGGAGGCCTTGCTCGACAACCGCATTGATGTCATTGCCACCGACCACGCACCACACACCATTGAAGAAAAATCCAATCCCTATCTTAGTGCTCCGTCGGGAGGGCCGCTTGTTCAACATGCTCTGCTTGCCATGTTAGACAAAGTCAGCGCTGGCAAAATCTCTATCGAACGGGTCGTTGAAAAAATGGCGCACGCCCCAGCCACACTATTTCGCATCAAAGAACGCGGATATCTTCGCGAAGGATTTTATGCAGATATCGTACTCGTTAAGCCTGAGCCAGGTCAGGAAGTAAGCAAAAATAACTTGCTTTACAAATGCGGTTGGTCTCCTTTTGAAGGGCATCAATTTTCTCATCAAATTCATAGCACCTACGTCAATGGAAACTGTGTATATGCGCGCGGCCAAGTACTCGAAAATGGTTTAGGCGAGCGCCTTCTTTTTAATCCCCGATGACACGATTTTATCAGACCTTTGCTTTTTTGGTGCTCTTTGCATGTCAACAGCCTCAACCGCCCTATGACGTCTTAGCGCTTGATCAAATGGCCGAACTTGTTGAAGAAATTACAATTATAGAAACCCATTACCAAAGTCGATTTGGTGTACCAAGTCAATACAAAAAAGCATTAGATCAATCCGTTGACCAGGCCTTAGCAAAGGCGGGCTGCACGCGGAAAAAATTTAAAAAAAGCTTGCGCTATTACGCCGCTCATCCAGAACTACAAAAATCACTGAACGAATTATTGCTCACCAACATGAGCCGTAAACTCAATTGAAACTAAAAACTGTGATGCACAGCATTAATGGCCTCTCCAATAAAATGCTGAGCCCTTTGATTAAAAACAGTTGTGGTTTCTGAAGTAAAGTACGAAACAGCCCCTGTCTTAGACAAACGCGCTTCCATTTCTGGATGCGCAACAAGATAGCTTTTGAGTTTTTGAGCTACAATTGGACCTTGGGGCACAACTTGTATTTTGGGGCCAACTAAAGACTGGATTTGCGCTTTCAACACTGGATAATGTGTACAGGCCAACAACAAAGTGTCGATGTCTGCATTTTTGCTCAGTATTTTTTGGATGTCTTCGGTTATAAATTGTCGGCCGGCCGGATGTTCATATTGTTGATTTTCTATCAACGGCACCCACATTGGACAGGCGTGCTGAAAAGCTTCTATATGGGGGGCAAACTTAGCCAACTCAATTGGAAAAGAATTTGAAGAAATGGTTCCAACGGTTCCCAAAATACCAACCCGACCTGTTTTTGTCCGTTCTCCAAGCACCTCAGTGCTTGGGCGAATCACGCCAAGCACCCGGTTGTTTGGCGCAAGTTGGGGGAGGTCTTTTTGCTGTATTGTGCGCAGCGCTTTTGCAGAGGCGGTGTTACAAGCTAATATAACGAGTGGACAGCCTTGATCAAATAGAAATTTAACGGCTTCAAGGGTAAATTGATAGACGACATCATACGAACGACCGCCGTACGGAGCCCTCGCGTTGTCGCCAAAATATAAAAAATCATGGTTAGGCAGTTTTTTTCGAAATGCAGACAACACCGTTAAGCCGCCGTAACCTGAATCAAAAACTCCTATTGGACCTTGCTGTTCCATTATCCAAAACTAAAGAAAAAAGGGCAACCAATGGCTGCCCTTTGAAGATCAACATGAACTTGATTTATTTTCTTGCTGCTGCATCGAGCAGTAATAACTCTGTGATGACTTCACTAGTAATGTCTATTCCGCCTTTAGCATACATCGTCGCCGATACATCTAATACGTAATTTAATTTCTTGCGGTCAGCAACGATATCTATGGATTTTTGAACGCGGTCTAAAATTGGTTTGTTTAATTCTTCACTCACAATTTGCAAGCCTTCTTCCAATGATGCTTGAGTTGCTTCTAGCATTTGCTGTTTTTGCATTAAGCGGCCCTCAATGATTTGTCTTTCGGCAGGAGATTTGCTCGCTTGGTTGGTCATGTAGTCTTGATATGCCTTCTGAAAATCAGCATCCATCATTTTGAGTTCTTCCATGCCAGCCGTTTTCATCGAATCTAATTTTCTAATGGCGTCTTTGCGAGACTGCAGAGTGTCTAATAATTTTTGTGAGTCTACATGGCCAATTTTGGTCTGAGCTAAAGTGCTGAATCCGATGACAACAAACAGACCGAGTAATACATTTTTCATTTTTATATTTATTTAGTTATTCCCATTTCTTCGAGCACCTCCTCTGAGATGTCGAATTCTTTTTCTGCATAAAGGAGATTGCTTTGATTTGCTTTGTCAAACACAAAATCATAGCCCTCTCGTTTTGCTACTTTTTTCATCGCAGTAAAAACTCGATCTTGAATAGGTTTAATAAGTTCTTGGCGTTTTTGGAAATAATCTCCTTCTGAGCCAAAATGCTGCGTCTGAAGTTCAATGGCTTCTTTTTCTAGCTTATCTATTTCAGTCTTGCGCTTTTCTCTTTCCTCTTTTGGCAAGAGCACTTCTTCGCGATCATAATTGCTTTTAAGCTCTTTAATTGTCTTGTACCGGTCTTCGATCTCTTTGGTCCATCGTTCGGCCATTTTATCTAAACGCTCCTTAGCTTCTGTATATTCTGGCACATTTTCTAAAATGTAATCAGAGTCAATAAATGCGTAGGACTGAGCACTGACAATTTGCATGCCAAAAACAAAAATAAGAAGCGCGATATATTTTGTGTATGTCATTTGCGTGCTTAGAACGACGAAGTTACCAATTTATTGTGAATGCTACAATTCTCCGAGGTTCATACCGATTGTAAAAGTGAGCTTCGGATAATAGCCTTTTGTGCTTATATCAAGGTCTGATCCTTTTCCAAAACCACTTGCCCAAGAATCCATTTGATCGAAACCTAAACCGTAATCTAGACCTAACATGCCAAACATTGGTAAAAACACCCTGATGCCAACTCCAGCTGTTCGTTTCACATTAAACGGATTGAATTTGTCAAAACTTGGATATGTATTGCCCGCTTCCATGAAGGTAAGCGCATAAAATGTTGCTTGTGGATTCAAAGAAATAGGGTAACGAAGTTCTAATGTATACTTGGCAACAATAGGGTCTCCACCAGCAGAAGATATCGTTTGATCTTCGTAACCACGCAAGGCGATAATTTCTCTTCCGCCAATTTGATTGGCGCCCATTCCTGTAAGGCCGCTTCCACCCATAATAAATCGATCAAAAGGCGATATGCCTTTTGCTTTGTTGTAAGCGCCCATATAACCAAAACCAAATCTCGACATGAGCACTAATTTTTTGTCTGCGCTTAGCGGAGTATACCACTCACCCGTAAACTTTAGTTTGAAATACTCTAAATACTTATAACGGTCTTGCTGAGACATACTTGCATAGTCTTTTTCAGGACCCAACATAGAATATGGCGCAGTAGCCTTGGCTGAGAAGGTAAAGTTAGAGCCGTTTTGCGGATAAATTGGCGCACTAACTGAACTGCGCTGCAACGTGTACTTCAAAGAAATATCATTAGCAAAACCATTCTGAAAAAGTGGGAAAAATGAATATTTTTGAACGTCATAATACTGATAAGACAGTTCATAAGAAGCTACAAAGTAGTCGTCTGGCCATTTTTTGCGGCGGCCCATTGCAACTCCTGCCCCTGAAATAGAAATACCGTTGTAATCGGGGTTTGTGCGCAATAATCCATTGGTAGAAATCGAAGAATTGGTCACATAAAAAGTCAAAGAATTTGGTTTTTTACCACCCAACCAAGGCTCGGTAAAAGAAAAATTGTACCCTTGATAAAAACGGCCTGTAGACTGCGCTCTGATCGTTAGTCTTTGGCCGTCTCCGCCTGGCAAAGGACTCCAAGCGTCTTTTTTGAAAAAGTTCTTGGTAGAAAAATTGTTAAATGACAAGCCAAGAGTACCAATTATTCGGCCCGAGGTATTTGGGCCCGCCCCACCATAACCTCCAGAAAGCTCTATTTGATCACTAGACTTTTCTGCAACCACATATTCGATGTCTACCGTGCCTTTTGCCGGATTCGGCTTTGGGTTTACTTGAAAACCTTGTTCGTCAAAAAAGCCTAGCTGCGCGAGCTCACGTTGGGTACGCATGATGTCTGCTTTATTAAATAGGTCTCCGGGTTTGGTGCGAATCTCGCGTAGAATAACGTGGTCATTCGTTTTGGTGTTGCCCCGAATTGTTACTGTGCCAATATGTGCTTCTTTGCCTTCAATGATGCGCACTTGATGATTTATTCTATTGTCCTTTACTCCTGTTTCTACAGGTGATATCTGAAAAAATAGATAACCTCTGTCCATGTACAAAGAAGAAATGTCTCGGCCATCACCATTGCCATAGAGGCGCTGATTGAATAAATCAATATTGTACAAATCGCCTGGCTTGATTCCTAGTACAGTGTCCAAAAAACTTGACCTGTATTTAGAATTGCCAATCCATTCAATGGTGCCGAAATAATATTTTTCTCCTTCGTTAATTTCAATACGGATTTTCATGTTCTTATCGTCTAGCATGAAAACAGAATCTCGCACTATTGAGGCGTCTCTTAAGCCTTCTGCATTGAATTTGGCAAGCAAAGCCTTTTTGTCTGTTGCATAGCTTCCTTCGGTGTACTTCGAGCGCTTAAAAAGACGTTGTGGGCCTTTTTGTTTGGTGTCCTTCATTGCTAAACGCAACTTCCAAATTGGTACAGCGCTTACACCTACAAATTCTATTTCTTTAATACCGATTTTAATGCCTTTATCTACTTTAATATTGAAAATTTCGGAATTGTTAATCAAGGTATCTAATTGTCGGTCTATCTGTACCTTTGCATGTAAAAACCCTTTGTCTCGGTAATAGCCTCGAATCTTGTTGTTGGTTTCAAAGACAAGATTTTCTGTAATTGTTTTGCCTGCATACAAGGATATTTCTTCGCGGAGTTTGTCAGCTTCTCGTTTGTTAATACCTTCAAATTTAAACTTTGATAACTTAGGTCTAGGACTCAATTCTATAACTAAGAAGACGATTCCCCCCACTTCTTTCTCAGCATAAATAGCTACATCCGAAAACAATCCCTCGGCCCAAAGACGCTGAATGGCTTTGTTAATTTGTTGGCTTGGCAATGTTATTTTTTGACCTGTGCGAAGGTCCGCGATTAACTTAATTGCCTGGTGGTCGTAGTTGTCGGCACCTATAACTCTGATAGGACCTATTTCAAACGTTTGTGGATTGGCATAGTCAAAGTCTAAGCCCCCTAGGCTGTTTGGAGTTTGGGCAAGCGCCAAGTTGGCAAATAACAAAATGAAGATGCTGCGTAATAGGTTCATTTAGTGTTTTGAATTTGTTCAGAGACTAGTCCAAAGCGCCGTTCTCTTTTCTGAAAATCCGCAAGCGCGGCAATAAAAGCGTCTCGTCTGAAATCTGGCCAATGTGTATCTGTAAAAAGTAACTCTGTATAAGACAATTGCCAAAGCAAAAAGTTACTAATGCGACACTCTCCACTCGTGCGTATGAGCAATTCTGGATCTGGAATATCCTTAGTTTGCAGTAAAGAAGCAAAGACGTCTTCGTTTAACTGATTGATTTCTATTTTGTTGTCTTTCATAAGCTCGTGGGCTGAAACCACGGCACTTAATATTTCTTGACGGGCAGAGTAGTTGAGCGCTAATACAAGCGTAAGATCCGTATTGTCTTTGGTTCTTGACATCGCGGCGCGCAGCGAATCGTGGCAATTTCCAGGAAGTCCTTGGATATCTCCAATGGTCAATAAGCGCACGCCATTGGCGTGCATTTCATCTACTTCATTTGCTATTGCGTCTACAAGTAACTGCATGAGGCCCTCTACTTCTTCACTTGGGCGGGCCCAATTCTCTGTAGAAAACGCATACAAGGTAAGATATGATATGCCTAATTCTCGGGCGGTTTGAATCACAGATTTGACAGATTCAACACCTGCTGCATGGCCAAATAAACGGTGCTGACCCTGTTGTTTTGCCCAACGCCCATTGCCATCCATAATGAATGCCACATGGCGTGGAATATTCTGTAAATCAAGGTTTTTAATGTTGCTCATTTTGGAAAAACGAAAATACGCAATCTTTTGGTGAAAATTTCATAAAAAAAGGGAGTGGTGAAACCAATCCCTTTTTGAGTCATGTTTTGAATTCCTTATTCAGCTAAAACAATTAGCTTCTGGTTATTAAGCTCTGCCACACCGCCTTTAATTTGCACACAAACAGTGGAGCCTGAAACTTCTAAAAACGAAGTAGCCGTCACTGGTGTGCTCGATTCAAAGCGCAATTCGCCTTTTTTCAAAGAAGATATAATTGGTGCGTGGTGATTCAAGACTTGAAAAACACCATCCAAGCCAGGAAGACTCACGCTGCTTACCTCTCCTTTAAAAAGACTTGCCTCTGGTGTGATAATTTCTAGTATCATAATTAAGCGTCAGCTAACATTTTGTCGCCGGCTGCAATAACGTCCTCAATTCCTCCTTTGAGGTTGAATGCTGCTTCCGGGTATTTATCAAACTTGCCATCGAGGATATCATTGAAGGCTTTAATCGTGTCTTGAATATCAACAAGTACACCTGGTATACCAGTAAACTGCTCTGCAACGTGGAATGGTTGAGACAAGAAACGTTGAACACGGCGAGCGCGGTGAACAATCATTTTGTCTTCTTCAGAAAGCTCATCCATACCTAAGATGGCAATAATGTCTTGCAATTCTTTATAGCGCTGTAGCGTTAATTTA
>JALRJE010000113.1 GCA_023268965.1 Crocinitomicaceae bacterium | reverse complement strand
AAATGGTTAAAGGGTGGTATGCTTGCTCTTGGCTTATTTGCAACAATTAAATGGTTATTTACTCAAAAAACGAAACTTATGTTTACAAGTATTTCTTCAATTTCTATTGCTACTACAATGGCTATATTATTTTTTAATTCGTCGTCATCAACTTCATTGAAAACCAAGCAACAGGCCTCGGCAAATAAGCCTGGTTTTCAGCAAGAATTAATCACATCAAAAAGCAATCTGCCAATTAAAAATTCGACATTCACCGTTAAAGATGCTGGACCTGAGGTTTTGAATAAAATGAACACGTTAAGGCCAAATCAAGTTTTAAAAGAACAGCAAAATCAACTTTTAGTACCTGGTCTAAATGCGAGTTCTGAACAGGAAAGCGTAATGAACAATGAAGTGAAATTCACGCGCATCAAGACAAATGGTTTTGTCCATTTTACTTTAGTTAAAGGAACCAATTGCTCTGTACAAGACAACATTCCTTATAAAGTCGGCGAACCTCAATTGCAATATTCCATTAAAAATGGTGTTTTGTTTTTAAATAGTGCCACCGAAAATAAAGCCAGCGACTTAATCATCACCGTTTCAGATTTGGAAAAAATCAATCTCAATGGTTTTTGCGAAATGACCACAAATTCTGAATTCAAAGCTGATGAATTGGAATTAGATATCAACGGATTTTCAAATTTAAACATCGATCTAAATGTTGATGATTTAGAAATCGAGTTGAACGGAGAAACAAAAGGCAAAATGAATCTTAAAAGTAAACACATTGAATTGGAGAGCAACGGTTTTTGTGAGTTAGAAATTACCTGCGATTTTGAACAAAGCTGGATTGAAGTGGGTGGCGCTTCCAAGCTTACTCTTTCGGGAAATTCCACATTAACTAGTTTGGAAATAAGTGGAGAAAATACACTGAATGCAGAGAATTTTTACGCTCAAGACTTGGTTCTGAACATGAGCGGATACAATAAGAAGTTTGAAACAACAGTTACGTCAACTTTAGATGTTGAGATCTCTGGTAACAACACAGTTATTATCAACGGATCTCCAAAAATTGTGCATCAAGAAGTCATGGAAAGTTCTAAGTTAAAAATGAAGGAGTGATCCATTTGGATTTGTTTCTATTTTTTCAAGGGTACCACCACAGCGCACCAAATGAATTGTTTACAAGGTTATTTTATGATAATTAGGGTCATACGCTTTGGCTTTTCGTCTATTTATTTCATATTGTAAGAACGCCAATCCACTTCCGACAGGAGTTAGCAAGATTTGAATAAGTCTAATTTGCATTTTTTAAACAAACCGTGTTCGTGGCTTCTTAACCATAACGGTTTGCACCTAAGCCATCGATTTATCTGCCTTAGGTCCTGTTATCTGTAAAGTTTTAAATTCATTCTTTCCATTTTCTGTTAGGTAAGGGTAAAAATGCTGCATGAGAAGATCCGAATACTTTTTAATTGTTTCTTCCATAGGTAATTCATCATAAATCGAGGATGACTCTAACCAGTGGTCACTGAATATTTTGATTCGAACTATTAAATCATCAAATTCACCTATATACTCTTCAGTTCTAAAGAGGTCATTTGCAATCATATTTGTAATGATGTTTTTGTACATGTGATTTCGCACTTTTTCGACCTTTCTAAGGACCTCTTTTACTTTGGGAAAAGCCTTACAGATATATTGAAGTTCTTTGAAGAAGAAACGAAAATTATAAACAACCGTAAAACCTGTTCGTGTAGTTGTATAAAGTGATTTAATGGGAGATTCATTTTGAACCAAACCATTATTCAGTTCAACGGCTTTCTTAAGCAATAAATCATGTAGGCCTAGAATTATATCTTCTTGCGATGGATAATGATAAGTCAAATTGCTGTGGCTTATTCCAACGACCTTTGCCAATTGCCTTATTGAAACATCGCTTACACCATGGAGATTGTATATTACAAGAGCTTTTTCTAATATTTTTTTCTTTGTTTTACTCATTTAGTCCAATTGGTCTAATTATTTAGTACATTTGGTCTAAAGTTACATTTTTGTACGATGAAACGAAAACAAGCACCTCAAATCACTAATGCCATATGGTTTCCAAACTTTCTTACGAGATGCGTGCATGAATTTATGTCTTGGTTCGTAAATAAGGTAAATGCAGCAAAACCATTTATTCCCTTAATCGAAGAAGGCTTGCAACATGCGGAAAGAATTATTGTTATCAATAAAAAGTGTGGAGCCGGATTTGAAACGGTTGATCGATTGCTAGACGAAAAAATAAAAAGGGTATTTGTTGATGCTGATAATTTTACGGCGTCTGAAGAAGGATTGTACTTGAGTGTTAATTCATTTCATCAGTTTTCTGTGGATGAAGCAAAAGACATTTTAAAACAAATCGCAGAAAACAAACAACCTGTAGTTGTAGTAGAAGGCAACAATGATAGTCTTTGGCAAGTTTTTGGAATGACGGTGATTGTCCCATTAACCGTTCTGTTAACAGCACCTTTTGTTAAACCTTTTCGATTTGTAAGAATTATATTTACTTATATACTACCAATCTTACCATTTGTAACCTTTTTCGATGGTTTCATGGCACTTTTCAAATTATATGCACCCAAAGATCTAGATGAGTTGACTACCTCTATTAAAACAGGGGGTTACTCTTGGAGAACTGGTAAGTTGGATAATGGTCGAGGTGGGAAGGTTATTTACCTGATTGGATACCCTGTTGGGTAATTACAGATAACTTTTTGCAACTACCCGAAGGTGGCGATTTCGGAGCACTTTACTGTCAACCAAGCAAAAAATTTGATATAAGCACAAAGCTTGATTTAACCACTGAACTGCCACTTGCATGTAGGTGCTGTTAGCGGATCGTTGTTTGAATTTATATTCTTGTTTCATCTTTGTAATCTGTAGTCCAATTTACGCTAAATGCCAAAATCAGCTTTAGAGAAAAGAAATGCATTATAATTTGTGTCAATGGGTCGGTATAGGGTAAAAGAGTTGATAGAATTAAGCTCAAAAGCAAAAGAGTTATAGCAACTATTCTTTGATTGTATTGCTTTTTTATATTCAAAACAATAATCGAGCTTGTCAGAGTAAATAAGGATACTCCCAAAATCGCTATTAACTCGCTCGGGAAAATCCAAAATAGAATGGATGGCTGTAATAGATGGAAAAGAACAAATAAGTATCTCTTTCGTAATGATTCAGCATAATAATTATTTGTCCCTGTTGTAAAGTTTGCTACAACGCCACCCCCAATGTCAAGTGCAAGAATTGTCAGTATAATTTTTTTAATGATCGTAATGTCAGCATTCCACTTAACGAAAAGAGTCAGTAAGGCAAACGAAACGGAGCTAATAAAAATTACCAACAAGTCAAATGTTGTTGTTTCGCGCCCAAATACTTCACCTAAGAATTTATGAACTTGAATTTTCTTGTTTTGCATTTTCGTTATTCTGACGTCTTATTAAAATGCCCGCTAACTACCTTATACCCGCTACAAACCTACCTCTAGCATGCCGATTCGGGAGTATTGGCGAAGGTTTGTTGCGTATGTCTAAGCTACAATTTAATTCTTATAAATCATCAAAAGGAGAACGGATTCGCTGTAAATTTTTGGTGCATACGTGCGTGTATATTTCGGTTGTTTTACTGCTGCTATGTCCGAGTAATTCTTGAATGTATCTGATATCGGTACCTGATTCTAGCAAATGAGTTGCGTAGCTGTGTCTTAACCAATGTAAACTTATTGGTTTTCTGTCAGGAAAAAATCGAAATAATAATTCCAGTGCATTGGTATATACTTTGATTGTATTTTCACTGTATCTCTTAAATAGCATGACACTATTAAATGCCTTAATGTGTTGATTCGTTTCCATGATTTTACTTTTTATACCCCAACTGCTCACGGTTTGCTTGCTGTGATATAGCATGATCCTTTTGCAATAAATACTTGAGTACTTGGTCAATGTCGTTGAATTTTTGATTGTGAAGTTTTTCAAGATCTGATAGTTTATCCGAAAGTTCCTGATAACTCAAAGCCCATTGACGGATCATAACAAAAGCACGCATAATGGATATATTCATTTGTATGGCTTTTTTACTTTTTAAAATAGACGATAGCATAGCGACGCCTTGTTCAGTGAAGGCAAAGGGAGCGGATCCTCCGAAATACTTAATATGTGGTATCACATTTTGTGATACCAAGTTTTGCATTTCTGTTTCTGTCAATTGAAACAGAAAATCCTCCGGAAACCGGTCTAGATTTCTGCGAACGGCTTGCTTCAAAGCTCTTGTTTCTACTTGGTAAATCTTTGCTAAATCCATGTCTAGCATGACTTTCTTCCCTCTAATTTCGAGGATACTGTTTTTGATAAGTTCGAGTTCCATTATTTACTTTTTTATAATTTGAAATTCCTTCCCCAACACAAAAGGCGGCCTGCGGCCGCCTTTTGGATCGTTTGGTTGGTGGGTGCTGTCTAGGGCAATATAACGAGGTCATTGATTTCGACTTCGGTGACGAAGCGGCGCTGGCCGCCGAGGCGGTAGAAGCGCCCAACCAGCTTGCCTTCGATGGCGAGATGAACGCCTTTGGCGCCAAATTCTTCGACAACTTTGGCCCAGCGGCCCCAGGCACTAAGGAGGTGCCATTGGCTGCGTTGGCGCATGATGCCGTCGGCGTCGAGGTATTGTTCTTTGGTGGCGAGCGTGAAGCGCATGAGCTGCTTGCCGTCTTCGAGCTGCACTTGACGCGCCTCGGCAGTCATGTAGCCGATGAGGTTGACGTGGTTCATGTGCAAGTTGGGGTTGGCCGACATGCGCGGCAACTCAGGCTGCGTTTTCGGTGCTTGTTGCTTCATGGTTGGATTTTTTTGGTTGAACCATGATGAAATCATAGAGCTCGATGATGGTGGCAAAGCGCTTTTCACCAGCTTTGTTCTCGTATTGTTGGTTGACCAACTTGCCCTCGACCACTACCTCCATGCCTTTTTCGAGCTTTTCGCCGACTTTTTCGGCAATTTTGCCCCAGGCGTTAATGGTATGCCATTGTGTAAAATCATGCCATTCGCCGTTTTTGTCTTTGAAGTTTTCATGGGTAGCGAGTGAAAAACGCGCGAGCAAACGCCCTGAATCGAATTTGACAATTTCTGGTTGGCCGCCCAAGCGCCCCATCAGGCTGACTTTGTTTTTAAATGCATTCATAACTAAAAATTTAATTGGTGAATGCCAAAGTTCAGACGAGCAACAGCTAAAAGTCGGTAGTTAAGTACTTAATGTCGGATAAATATATCCGAAGCCAATTTTTCTTTCACAAATGATGGTCCACCAAAGGTTTTGCAACTTCATCCAATAAAATTGCGTCCTTTGCGTTTGTAGCAAAAAAACACGACCATGTCAAAAATCAAAAACAATCTGTATTTCAAAATTGTCGGAATCGTCCTGATCGCTCTGCTTTTACTCATCCCGACAGGCATGATCAAAAGTATCATTTACGAGCGAGAACAAACCCAAAGAGAAGCCATCGACGAAGTCAGTGAAAAATGGGGCGGCGAACAAACCCTGCAAGGACCGTTACTCACCATTCCGTACACGCGTTACGTTAAAGAAATTGACAAAGCAACTGCAAAAGAAACCTTAGTACAGATCACGGAAAGATTGCATGTGTTGCCGAGTAAACTTGATATTCAAGCGAGTGTGAAGCCAGACCGTCGCCACCGTGGGGTTTATGAAATTGTGGTGTATAATTCAGCACTGCATGTCAGTGGAGAATTTACCAAATTAGATTTTAAAGACCTCGAAGCCAAAGGGCACTCCTTTAAATTCAATGAAGCCACCCTCAATGCAGGAATCGATGATTTGCGTGGCATCGAAAAACAAATAGTGCTCAATTGGGAAGGTAAAAAACTTCCGTTCAATCCAGGAGTGAGTAATCAGGATATATTCTATTCAGGCATCAATTCAAAAGTGAGTATCTCACCAACAGACGACCACTTGTACCGCTTCAGTTTTGACATTGAGCTCAAAGGTAGCCAGCAATTATACTTTACGCCTGTCGGGAAAGAAACCGATGTGGTATTGAATTCTGATTGGCAAACACCCAAATTTGACGGTGCTTTCTTACCTGATCAACACAAAACAGATAAAGCAGGATTCAAGGCCCACTGGAATATCTTGAATCTAAACCGCAATTATCCACAAAGCTGGACAGGCTCTTCTTACAAACTCCGCGATTCCTCTTTTGGCGTTGATTTGAAATTACCTGTAGACAACTACCAGAAATCGCACCGCAGCATCCATTATGCCATCCTATTTATCGGCCTCACTTTCTTAGTATTCTTCTTCATTGAGATTTTCCAAGCGTCAGGCATTCACCCTATTCAGTACATCCTTGTTGGTATTGCATTGGTGGTGTTTTATACGCTCCTTCTTTCCATTTCGGAGCACATACGCTTCAATTATGCGTTTATTTTATCGGCGCTAGCCACCGTAGCGCTCATTAGTTTGTATGTGCGGGCCATCCTGCGCTCACTCAAAATGAGTTTATTTATAGCCGGATTACTGAGTATGCTTTACATCTTCATTTTTGTGATTATTCAATTAGAAGACTTAGCACTACTCATCGGAAGTATTGGCGTATTTATCATCCTTGGTTTAGTGATGTACTTCTCTCGAAAAATTGATTGGTACAATATAGGTCAAGACAAAAACGCAATTTAACGCGTCCAGATTTCATAACTTTTCAAAGCTTGGTGCTGCAGCATGGACAACCCGTTCATGACTGCAGCACCATTTTTTTTAGCGCGTTTCATCAGTTCAGTTTCAGCTGGATTATACACCAAATCAATGACTAAATGAGCAGGAGTTAAATGCTCGAAAGGGAGTTCCAAACAAGCATTGACATCTGGAAATGTTCCGACAGGGGTACAATTGACAAGTACTCTGCAGGAGCGTAACATATGGTTATTTACATCTTCATATCTGAAAACACCATTTGCCTCCTTACCATTTCTCGAAATATAAAACACATCTAGCCCTATTTGCTTGAATACATGCGCAACTGCCTTAGAAGCGCCGCCGGTCCCGAAAATGAGGGCGCGTTCGTGCTCAAACGTTAGAAAGGGCTTGATGCTTTGGGCAAAACCATAGGCATCAGTATTATATCCTACCCTTTGGCCCTCTTCAAATGCGATAACATTGACCGCGCCAACTTGGGCTGCGCTTTCGTCGAGCCGATCTAAAAATGGAATAACACTTTCTTTATAGGGAAACGTAACATTGAGTCCGAATAAGTTGAGATCGAAAAGGGATTGTATTTCATCTATCTCCTTCAATTCAAAATTGCTGTACTTCGCATCAATGTTGTTTTTCTCAAAATAATCCTTGAAAAACGCTTCCGAAAATGAATGCCCTAGTGTTTTGCCGATGAGGCCGTAGTGTTTAAGCATGGCCATTTGAAGACAAAACAGAAATGAAGGATACGAAGGTTGTTTTCATCCTACAAACATACAAATGTTTAACTTTACCACATGCAAGGATTAATCCTGAAATCTACTGGTAAATGGTATCAAGTTTTGTTGGAAGACGGCCAGCAAGTACAAGCAAGCATCCGCGGTAAATTGCGCTTGGAAGGCCTGAAAACGACCAACCCCATTGCTGCAGGTGACCGCGTGCAAATGGCAACAGGATCCGATGAAGGATGGGCCATCACAAGCATTCTTCCGAGGCAAAATTATATTGTTCGAAAGGCCACCAACCTCAGTAAGCAGATGCAAATTTTGGCGGCTAACGTAGACCGCGCATATTTGGTGGTCACTTTGAAGTCGCCGATTACACAAATTGCATTTATTGACCGCTTTTTGGTAGCTGCAGAGTCTTTTAGAATTCCGACAACCTTGCTTTTTAATAAAATCGACCTCTTTGATGAGGCCGACACCGAGTATTTCGAAGCACTCCGAACTATCTATGAAAATTTAGGGTATCCGTGCTATGGAATTACCTCAGAAGACGTCAGCACAATTGCTTTTCTCAGAGATGAAATTAAAGGTAAGCAGGTCATGATTTCGGGCAACTCTGGCGTCGGAAAAACTACGCTTGTCAATGGCCTCGACCCCAATCTAGACCTCAGAACAGGTGAAATTTCTAAGGCGCATGAACAAGGCAAACACACCACCACCTTTGCCGAAATGCACGCCTTGAGCTCAGGGGGGTATATCATAGACACGCCTGGTATCAGAGCTTTTGGTTTGATCGATCTAGAAAAAGAATATTTTGCACACTATTTTCCTGAAATGCGCGCACTCATGGGCGAGTGTCGTTTTAGCAATTGCAAGCACCTCAATGAGCCGCATTGCGCCGTAAAGGCAGCTGTTGAAGAAAGCCAGATTGCGCAGCATCGCTATCAAAATTATTTGCAGCTAATGCACGAAGACCCCTCTGACCCTTACCGCAGAAGCGAGTTTTAAAACCCTACAAATGAGAGTAGTAATTCAAAGAGTAAGTGAAGCCGCAGTCAATATCGACGGTACTAACGTTGGTGAAATCCAACAAGGTTTACTTGTTCTGCTAGGGATTGAAACTGAGGATCAAGAAGGGGATGCCGATTATTTGGTACAAAAAATCAGTAACCTACGGATATTCTCTGATGCAGATGGCAAGATGAACCTCAGTATTCAAGATGTCGGCGGCCAATTCTTGGTCGTGAGTCAGTTTACCTTACACGCCGCTACACGCAAAGGAAACCGCCCAAGTTACATCAGGGCCGCTCGACCCGAACAGGCTATTCCACTATACAAATATTTCCTTTCAGAACTGCAGAAAATCGCTCCCTCACCGATTCAAACAGGTCAATTCGGGGCCGACATGCAAGTTGCGTTAGTCAATGATGGGCCCGTAACCATCATTATCGATTCGAAGGTTGAATTATAAATAATTTTTTAGGACTTTCATCACTTCCTCCCCAGCCTCCACATGAGCCATATGCCCAGAATCGAGTAAATGGATGCTTGGCCCTATAATTTTAGATTCGAGTTCATCGGCATCAACCAAACGATCAAGTTTGCCGTGTATAAAAATGAACTGCGCAGGATGTGCATTGACAAATGAAGTAAAATCTGCTCTTTCGCGCATGGCCAAAGCAGCATAAGCGATGGCTTCGGGTGGCATTTCATTGGCCTCTTTAACTAGGGTTTCTATAAAACGTGGATGGCTTTCAGGATGAGAAAATAAATTGGGGATAGCTTCTCTTACAAAATGGTATTTCGCTTTTTGGACGATTGCCGCCACACGCAAGCGGTCTTGCTTTTTTTGTTCGGAGTCAGACCAACAATTTGAATTGAGTAAAATTAGTTTTTGAAAACCTGGATTTTGACTCAGTTCTAAACCAACATAGGCACCCATTGAATGCCCCACAATGGTGAACTTTTGGATATCAAGGTGCACTAGCACTTTTTGAACTTCCTGAGCCATCACATGAATTGAAGGGTTTTGATCTAGAAGTTCGGATTTTCCGTGACCGGGTAAATCTATAAAAAGAGCGGTAATTGGCAATTCGGAAAGAGGAAGGGCTTCCCACATGGAAGATGATTCCAAAAACCCATGCAAGAAAACCCATACAGGGCCATCTCCTTGAATTTGATAATGAAGCATAAGTTTAGGCGTTCATCAAGCTCTCAATTTCATCGGCTTCGATCGGAATATTTCCCATTAAGTTGAATGGTGCGCCACTAGCCTGAACCACGACATCGTCTTCTAGGCGAATGCCCAAGCCTTCTGCAGGAATGTAAATACCAGGCTCTACAGTAAAGACCATATTGGCGGCAATTGGCTCATGCCACAAACCTACATCGTGGGTGTCGAGGCCCAAGAAGTGTGAGGTGCCGTGCATAAAATACTTTTTGTAGGCTGGCCAAGCAGGATCTTGATTTTTGATGTCGTCCATGGTAATCAAGCCTAATTTGACCAATGGTTCTTCCATTAAAGTACCTACTTGCTTGTGGTATTCTGCCATGATGGTGCCTGGAACAAGTAATTTGGTCGCTTCAATTTTCACATGAAGCACGGCATTGTAAACCGCTTTTTGACGTGCAGTAAAACGGCCATTTACTGGAATACAACGCGTGAGGTCAGAACTGTAGTTGGCGTATTCCGCGCCGACATCGAGTAAGATGACATCGCCATCTTGACACTGCTGGTTGTTTTCAATGTAATGCAACACACAGGCATTTTTGCCCGAAGCGATGATTGGCGTATAAGCAAAGCCCTTTGAGCGCTTGCGCAAAAACTCATGGGCCAATTCGGCCTCAATTTCGTATTCCCAAACCCCTGGTTTAATGAAGCCCAACAATCTTCGGACACCTGCTTCAGTAATGTTACAAGCTTGTTGCATTAGATCTAGCTCGATTTGGTGTTTGACCGAACGGATCTTGTGCATAATTGGTGCCGATTTGTGGACCTGATGCGCAGGGTAGTCTTGCTTGACCTGTTTGATGAACCGGTCTTCGCGGGTTTCTACTTCGGTATTGGCGCGCAAATGCTCGTTGGTGTTCAAGTAAATGCCCTGAGCCTCGGCCATGAGCTGCTTAAAAATCGTAGGAAATTGCTGTAGCCAATAAACAGTTTGAATGCCTGAAGTTTCAAATGCTGTTTGTTTGGTCAACTTTTCGCCTTCCCAAATGGCAATGAGTTCTGAAGTTTCTTTTAAAAAGAGTACCTCACGGTGAGCTGGGTTACTTGCATTTGGAAATAATACGAGTATAGATTCTTCCTGATCGACACCAGAGAGATACAGAATGTCGCGGTGCTGAGCAAAAGGCAGGGTGCTGTCTGCTGATACCGGATAAATATCGTTGGAATTGAAAACAGCCAAAGTATTTGCGGCCATCTGGGCCGTAAAATTTTG
>JALRJE010000061.1 GCA_023268965.1 Crocinitomicaceae bacterium | reverse complement strand
TAAAAAAGCCTCTTCTCCAAAAACCCGGTAGGCTTCCAATAAGCCTTTTGCAGTTATGGCATTCCAACAGACTATTATTTTATGGTCGAGCCCTGGACGAATTCTTGTCGAACGGTGACTTAATAACGTATCGTTCATTTTGGCCTTAAAAGCGAGCCATTCTTGTAAATCGATGCCTTCTGATTTAGCAAATGCGGCATCTGTTGCTTTGCGCAGCGGGATATACTTTTCGTCTTCCCAAAATCCAACCTGATTGATGTGATAATAGCGTTTGACGCGAGCGGCTTCGGTTCCAAATAAAATATCAATTTCTTTTGGGTTCCAGCAATAGAATTTTCCTTCTTCGCCCTCGCTGTCTGCATCTAGCGCACTAAAATAAGCGCCATTTTCTGCTAACATTTCGCGCTCTAAAAAGTCAAAAGTTTGAAATACAACATCGCGGTAATGCGGCTCTTCGTACTGTGCAAATGCCTGTGCATATAAACCAATCAGCTGTCCATTGTCATAGAGCATTTTTTCGAAGTGCGGCACTTTCCAAAGGACATCCACGCTGTAGCGGGTAAAACCTCCACCTATCTGATCATAAATACCGCCAAAAGCCATTTTATCTAAAGTGAGGCGCACTTGTTTTTCTATTTTGTCTTCGTCAAATTGTTGCGCATAGCGCATGAGGAAAAGCAAATTATTGGGCAGCGGAAATTTTGGAGCCTTGTTGGTACCTCCTTCAAAGGTGTCAAAATTACGGGCCCAACGCACCACCATTTCGTGAAGTCTTTCAGCACTAAAGCCTGAAATTTCTATCGGGGCATCGATAAGTTCGGATTGCTGGATGCCCTCGTGCAGCTGGCGCGCATAGTCGATTGCTTTTGGGCGGTCATTTGCATAAGTGTGAGCCAAAGACTTGAGCACGTGCATCCATTGGTCTTTTGGAAAATAAGTACCGCCGTATATCGGCCTTCCGTCGGGTAAAGTAAAACAATTGAGTGGCCAACCACCGCGCTGGGTCATGAGTTGAACAGCGGTCATGTAAATTTGGTCAACGTCTGGTCTTTCTTCTCGGTCTACTTTAATATTAATAAAATGCGCATTCATGAGCTGAGCTACCTCCTGGTCTTCAAAACATTCGTGCTCCATAACATGGCACCAATGGCAGGCCGAATAGCCTACGCTGATGAGTACTAACTTATCTTCTGCTTTTGCACGTTCAAAGACCTCGTTAGACCAAGCTTCCCAATGAACAGGATTTTGAGCATGTTGTAACAAATAAGGTGAACTTTCTTTGCCGAGTTGGTTGGCCATATATTTAAATTTTGACTGAAGAAGGACTATATTTGCCCAAGATAATTAATCGTGCAACAAATACGCCCATACAAAGTTCTGCTTTTTTTAGTTTTGGTTTTGTCACTTTTGTGCCTTCCAAGTGCATTTATTCCCGCAGAGGGTGTCAAATGGATGGGAATCAATTGGCGTTTTTTGCCGCTCGAGCGCATTTGGGTTGCCAAAAAACAAAGCAAGAAAAATATCGATAAAATAGTCAGTGCGGTCGATACAACTGACATTAACGATGGCCTCAAACACAATGGCCAAAGCACAGGCCAAACGGGTCTTCCTGAGGGTGGTACTTTGGCCAGTGAGACAGGCAATCCCTTGTATATAAGTAGCAGTGCTGCAGTTAAAATGACTCGATTTTTTGCGGCGCTTCAGTCGGCGGCAAACGGCAATAAAATCAGTATTTTTCACTACGGAGACTCCCAGATTGAAGGAGACCGCATGACAGGCTATATTCGCCAACGGATTCAACAACAATTTGGCGGCATTGGCCCCGGCTTTATACCGGCTCTCAATGTATACAGCACCATGAGCTTCAGGCAAAAAGTCTCTCCTAACATGAAACGCTACACCGCTTTTTGGCCACCAAAAATGAGCTCTCGCCGATATGGGGCCCTGTTATCGGCTGCAACTTTTACTATTGACAGCGCACGGTCACAACAACAGCTCCCCACCGAGGCGTGGGTCGAGATTGCCCCTTCAGCTGCTGCTTTTACGCGAGCGAGGACCTACAGCCATGTCAAATGTTTCTACAATAGTTGTTACAACTCCTGTACTGTAAAAGTCTATGAAAATGATAAGCTCATCCACGAAGACTCCCTTGTAGCTGACGGTGGAGCACACGTTCTTCCTTTAAGTTTTGATCATACTCCAAATAAATTGCGTTTTGTGTTCGCGTCTACCAAAAGTCCGGTTTTTACGGGCTTTAGTTTAGAGGGCGACATCGGTGTTCAAGTTCATAACGTGGCCATGCGCGGCTCTTCTGGCCACGACCTCAGTTCCTCTGATGCAGAATTATTTGCCCAAATGCACCAGCATGCGAATACCAAACTTTTTATTCTTCAGTTTGGTGGCAACTCAATCCACACCTTTAAAGACAGCAGTAATGTTCGGGGGTATATCGGCGCCCTTAAAAACCGCATTTTATATATTCAAAAATTGGTTCCTGATGCTGCCATTATTCTAATTGGCCCTAGTGATATGTCTCGGCTCAATGATGGTATTTTTGAGACGTATCCACTGCTGCCATATACTGTTGAACGCATGCAAAGAATGTGTGCCGAAAATGGGGTCGCCTTTTGGAACTTATATGCCGCTATGGGCGGTTATAATTCAATGCCAGCTTGGGTTTTACAGGGTTTAGCAGGCAGTGATTACGTGCATTTCAGTCCACGAGGCGCAAGCATTGCCTCACAGTATTTCTACGAGGCCTTTGGCGCGGCCTATACCGATTGGCAAACCAAGAAAGGAGGCAATGAATGAGGTATCTTTTTCTGCTCTTTTTGGTCCCCTTATTTGCTATAGGACAATATCTCCCGATATGCGACAACGATTCGTTGAGCAAGGCTGAACGCGAAATCTTAGCAAAATATCCCTTTGTTCAAGTTCAATGTAATCAATTTCAATTCTTTGGTCCGGAAAGTCCGAATTGGATGCAACTCAACAAAGAATTATCTGAAATGATCCTAACGGGTCATGGAAAACTCAACTTTTACCATATTGGGGGTTCACATTTACAGGCAGATATCTATTCACACGACTTTCGAACGTTTTTACAGTCGAATTGGCCTGGTTTGAGCGGAGAAAGAGGTTTGGTTTTTCCTTTCAATTTGGCACATACCAATAACCCCTCTAATTATGACTTTTCATCGCCAAATACATGGAAAGGCTACAGAAGTGTCAGCCAAAGACCTGAAGATTTTGATTACGGTCTGAGCGGAGCAGCAATTACTTGTGCTGATTCATTAATCATGATCAATTTCAAGCACTTGCGCACACTTGTTAAACCGCCTTTTGACCGCTTGCGCATTTACCACAATACCGGTCAATTTCCTTATGACCTCAATTTCGGAGAGCAAGAATTGTTGGTAACAAATGTTTCGCAGCACCTAGAATTGGGCTATACAGAGATTCAGTTTTCTGATCACCTCGACTCTCTCGATCTATTATTTGCAAAGAATTGTAATGAAGCCTTCTCTTTAGAGCTTTTTGGCTTCGAGTTTCTCAACGACCTTCCCGGGATTACCTACACCGCTATTGGCATTAATGGCGCGAGTTTACCTACTTATTTGTCTAATGTCAATTTTAGCCGAGATCTTCAGCTTAGGGAGCCTGATTTATTTATCTTTTCAGTCGGAACCAATGATGCACATTGTAGTTATGAAGCTTTTAACCCAATGGTATACAAACGAAATTTGGAAAAAATGATCCAACAGGTTTTAAAAAGCAATCCCAATTGCGCCATTTTACTCACTGTACCCAACGATGACTACTACATGCGCAAATACCCTAATCGCAATACGGAAAGGCAGCGAGAAGTCATTTATCAATTGGCAGCCCAGTATCAAACAGCAGTTTGGGATTTGTATGGAATAATGGGTGAGTTAGGCTCCTCTAAAACCTGGAAGAATGAAGGATTAATGCAAGCTGATTACGTCCATTTTACAGGGGTAGGCTACCATTTAAAGGGCACTTTATTGATCGAAGCCTTCCAAAAAAATTTGAGTGGTTTACAAAACCTGCGCAACTAACTATGAATCGCTTACACGAAATATTCTCCTGGCAACAACAAGAGAGCCTGCTTTTTACCAGACTCGATTTTTGGTTGTTTTTTGTAGCTGTAATGGCAGTATTTGTGCTGATTCACAGGCGGTTTTTGCTCCGAAGTATTTTTTTAACGGGAGTCAGCCTCTTTTTTTACTTCAAGACCTCAGGCAATTTTGTATTGCTATTGGGCTTCATGCTCTTGTTCAATTACCTAATAGGATTAGCTGTCCATGCCAAAAATGGTTTTAAAACAGGTAAGTTCTTGCTCATTTTGGGCCTAGTAGTCAATTTATTGGGCTTGTTTTATTTCAAGTATGCTTATTTTTTTACCGATGCCTTTAATGCGCAGTTTGGTACAGACTATAATGTGGTCAATCAGTTTGCTGTCCTTGGCAATGAATGGTTCGGAAAGGGGAGTTTTGTGGATAAAATATTGGTTCCAATAGGTGTTTCCTTCTTTACTTTTCATAATATATCCTATCTAATTGACATCTCTCGCAAGGAAATACCGGCTGCCAAAAATTTCTTTGACTACGCGTTCTATGTTACGTATTTCCCGCATCTTATTGCAGGCCCTATCGTGCGTGCCAGAGACTTTATCCCTCAAATTCGAAAGCCTTTTCAACTCAGCAAATATGATTTTTCTTGGGCACTTTGGATGATAGGCAAGGGCTTATTAAAGAAACTGATTTTTGCGGACTACATTGCCGTTCATTTTATTGACAAAGTACTCGACGCACCAGATGCTTATCCCGGTTTTGTGGCACTCATTGCCATGTTTGCCTATTCTTTACAGATTTACGCGGATTTTTCTGGATATACCGATATGGCAATTGGTGTATCAAAATTGATGGGCTTTAATTTGCTTGAAAACTTTAATTCACCATACAAAGCTGTTTCTGTTGCAGATTTTTGGCGCCGCTGGCACAAATCATTAAGTTCTTGGCTCCGAGACTACCTTTATATACCACTTGGCGGCAATCAAAAAGGATCCTGGGGCACCGCTATTCTGACAGCCATCATTCTGAGCTTCTTGTATTTCATTACGGGCTGGATTGAGTTGTGGTACACCTATGGAATTCTGTTGCTCATTTACGTATTGCTCTGGCAATTTTGGAAAGCCTTTCGGACTTTTGCGGTCCGAGACCTCAATTTGCTGATTACAATGATTGTTGGGGGCTTATGGCATGGTGCGAGCCAAAATTTTGTGATTTGGGGTGCCATGAATGGTGCTGCTTTGGTCTTATATAATTACTGGAAACGCATCAGTCCCTATGAGCAAAGTGCTTTTTGGTTTATTCGTGGTTGGCGCATCTTTTTGACCCTTACTTTTATCACCTTTACGCGCATTTGGTTTCGCTTGCCCGAGCCAGACCAACCTCTGCAGTTTCTGAGTGTTGTAACTACACATTTTGATTGGACTTCTGCCATTTGGTGGAAAGTATGGACCAATTTCAAATGGGTATTCTGCTTGATTACGCTCGGCTTCATCAGCCATTGGTTGCCTCAAAAATGGAAAGACAATACCGTGTTATTCTTCTCCAAATGGCCCATGCCATTACAGGCACTTACTTTTGCTTTTGCTGTTTTTATCATGTACCAAGCAGTTTCGGATACCTTCAAAGCCTTTGTTTACTTCCAATTCTAGAAATAGTTGCTCAAATACTTGACATAGGGGGTCTTGTTGTTGTATCTTTGCGCTCCCTTTGAGTAGAGATTAAATAATGGTCCTATGAGTAAAATGAAACTTTCAGATTTTGACTTCAACCTCCCAGAAGAATTAATCGCTAATTATCCAGAAGAAAACCGCGACGAATGCCGCCTTATGGTCGTGCACCGTTCTACGGGTCTCATAGAACACAAAATGTTTCGCGATGTCCTGGATTACTTTAATGAGGGCGATGTCATGATCAGAAATAACACCCGTGTATTTCCTGCGCGCATGTATGGCAATAAAGAAAAAACCGGTGCCAAAATTGAAGTCTTTTTATTGCGTGAGCTCAACCGTGAAAGCCTACTTTGGGACGTTCTCGTAGATCCAGCCCGCAAAATCCGCATCGGAAACAAACTATACTTTGGCGAAGACGACTCTTTAGTTGCTGAGGTTATTGACAACACCACTTCAAGAGGTCGTACACTTCGTTTCTTATTCGATGGTCCTTACGAAGAATTCAAAGCAAAAATTACTGAGCTCGGTGAAACTCCCCTTCCTAAATATATCAAAAGAGAAGTTGAACCTGAAGACGAAGAGCGTTACCAGACTGTATTTGCGAGCGTAGAAGGTGCGGTTGCCGCGCCAACTGCTGGCCTACACTTTTCGAAGCAATTGCTCAAACGTTTGGAGCTCAAAGGAATCAATTTTGCTGAACTGACACTTCATGTGGGTCTTGGAACTTTTCGTTCGGTTGAGGTAGAAGACCTCACCAAACACAAAATGGACTCTGAGCAAGTTATTATTCCGGAAGCGGCAGCAGAAATGGTCAATGACGCCAAGCGCCACAAACGTAAAGTTTGTGCCATTGGTACCACTTCCATGCGCTCTATCGAAACTTCTGTATCAACAGACGGCATGCTCAAACCCTACGAAGGCTGGACCAACAAATTCATTTTTCCGCCATACGAGTTCAGTATTGCCGATAGCCTCATTACGAATTTCCATACGCCACTTTCCACACTACTCATGATGATTTCCGCCTTTATGGGCCATGAACTCATGCACAAAGCTTATGAAGAAGCGGTCAGAGAAAAGTACCGTTTCTATTCTTACGGAGACGCTATGCTCATTCTCTAATGGAGCTTCATACGCAATTAGCAAGTTTCCCTATTCATCAGAAAACGGTCCTTACCATCGGGACCTTCGATGGCCTGCATTTAGGTCATCAAAAAATACTCAAAACAGTTTGCGCCGAGGCCAAACAACGGGGTCTAGTTTCGGTACTTTTGACTTTTCATCCACACCCTCGCCGTGTACTCTTTCCTGACGAGCCTTTAGGCCTGATTCAAACACAAGAAGAAAAACTTACCCGCTTAAGAGCATTGGGCCTCGACCACGTAGTTGTGCTCAATTTTAACGAAGCTTTTGCGCAGCAAACAGCAGCCCAATTTGTAGAAGAGATCCTAATCAAAGGTATGAACGCGCAAAGTATCATTATTGGTTACGATCACCAATTTGGTCGTGATCGTCAAGGCAACTTGGCATTTTTGCGCAACTATGAAGCAGCAGGAGCTTTCGAAGTGAAAGAGATTCCTGTAGAACAAATTGATGCCGTTTACATTAGTTCATCAAAAATACGCAAGGCCATAGAACAAGGCCAAATTGCTACAGCAAATGCGTATTTAGGCCAACCTTATCAAGTTTCTGGGTTTGTTTCGCGCGGCTTGCAAAATGGCCGCAGCATTGGTTTTCCGACTGCTAATGTACAACTGACCGAATCTGAAAAAATTCTACCGGCCGATGGCGTTTATGCAGTATCTAGCGAATTCGAAGGTCAAACTTTATATGGCATGATGAATATTGGTTGGCGCCCAACCATCAAAGAAGCAAAGGTTGAAAGAAAAATTGAAGTTCATTTCTTTGATTTTCAGTCAGACATCTACGAAGCTTATTTGGCACTCTGCTTACACGAACGCATGCGCTCAGAGCAAAGGTTTGAAAATTTAGAGGCCCTCAAGGGGCAACTCAAAAAAGATGAGTTGGCGGTAAGAGCCTACTTTAAAAGACTTAGTTCTTCTGAATTTTAAACTGTTGGCTCTGACCATTTTGAGTCTTGATCTTCACCAAATAAATTCCGCTAGTCAGTTTTGTCGTAGGTATACTCAACTCATTTTGACTGCAGGCTACCGCCATTAATCGTTGTCCAAGCGTGTTATAAATTTCAATTGAGTTGATCAGCTCTTGTGCTTTGATTTGGACAACATCTTCAAATGGATTCGGGAAAATCAATAGTTGTTTAAGCGCTGTATTTTCCAAGCCGGTTTGGCTTTCATCAAAAAACAAGACGTTGTCAATAAATACAACACCCGTGCCAACAGGTTCTCCTGACAAGATGAGTTGAGAAAAATGAGCAAGGTTATTAAGGCTATTAAATTGTGTAAGCGGTATCTCGATGGTATTCCAAACTTGCGCAACGGGCTGAAAACTCAATTCACTTTCACTGTCGTCGCCACCCGCATATTGGCCATCATTGCCAAAATCAACCAATTTGACTTTAAAAGGATCTATGTTAGCCGTCCAGTAATCTAAACGAAAATGGGTCATGTCTGTGAGGTCAAGCTGATTGCCGCCAAGGGTCTCAATCCCTGTAAAATTCATAGAGCTGTAACGTTTGGTATCATTACCTTGAATTTGTAAATCAGTCAATTGTGCACTCGACCAAGGTGCTTGCCAAGTGTCTACATTTACATCAACGTACGGATTGCTAAACATAGAAATCACTGCTGCCGCTGGGTAGGTAGGTGTGGGTGCCGGCACCATTGGCGCTGCACTTTGGGAGCCGTCTTGGTTGGAGAATTTGATATTGTCGATATAACAAATATTATTGTCCGAACGTTGTCCGAAGTCAGGAAAGATGATAATTTGGTCGATGCCAATTGAAGTAGGATTACTGAGCACGTTTGTAAAGTCAAAAGTAAGTTCCTCCCATTGGTTCACGACCGTATTGCTCACGAGGATTTCCCCTGAAGAAGCGCCTGCCGGTGTTGCAAACTTGAGGCCAACATTGCTAATGACTGACTTATATACCATCATTTTGATCTGACAATTGGCAGTGGTGAGGTTGAATATACCGATTCCTTGCCCGTGCACGGATTCAAAGCCCGCCCATGGCGCACCATTAATGAGTGCCACGAACTTACTTACAGTGCTCGAAGGGTTGATACCACTTGGGTTTGGATTGGCTATAATTTCTAAGGGTGCATTATTGCCATTTTCGAAGGTAGTCCAGGCCCAATTAGCCCCAAAACCATTGGGTTCAAAGTCGATCGGACCAGCTTGTGAAAGCCCCAATTGAGCGATTAAAAGTAGGGGTAGGGTAAATAATAGTCTCATCTTGTGGAGTGATTTAGCAGTTTAGATATTGTTAAAAGTACAATTATTAAACTTATTTGCTACAATTAATTTTTCCTACCTTCGTTCATATGTCTATGCGCGCTATTGTTTTATTGTGTTATTTATTGACTTTTAGCCTTGTTTTCTCCCAAGGAATGAAATGGGAGGAAGCACTCATGCAAGACCCTAAAACCGTCATAAGTCTTGACTGCTCAGGCCAAAAGTGGGATAGCCTTCCTCTGGAAATATTTCGATTTACAAACTTGAAGGAATTGAATC
>JALRJE010000087.1 GCA_023268965.1 Crocinitomicaceae bacterium | reverse complement strand
GACAACTGGGTTTGGCCACGCCACACAGGTGACTTCTCTGTTTTCAGAATTTACGCAGGCAAAGACAACAAGCCAGCTGCCTTTTCAAAAGACAACCAACCCTACAAGCCGCTTCATTATTTGCCGATTTCATTCCAAAGTCGCAAAGAAGGAGATTTTACTATGGTTTATGGTTTTCCGGGCACAACAGAACAGCATGTGGTTTCTGAGTACCTCAAATTCATCATTGAAAAAGAGCGCCCTGCTCGTATTGAAATGCGCAACCAATCTTTAGCGGCAATAGACGCCGGCATGAAAGCATCAGACCTAACGCGCATTCAATATTCAGCCAAACAAGCAAGTATTGCCAATGCTTGGAAAAAATGGATTGGCCAGGTAGAGGGCCTACAAAATTTAGATGCAGTTCAATTGAAGCTCGACTATGAAGCAAATTATAAAGCGATGGCAATTAGCAAGCCTGACTGGGCTAAATATGCGGTTGCACAACAAACGCTCAATGGCCTCATGGCAGAAGGCACAAAGTCCGAATACAACTACGCTGTTGGTGTGGAGTATTTTTCAGTGGGGCCAGAATATTTTAAACTCGTTCGAGGTCTCGAAGATCTACTGACAAACTATCAGAAGTATCAGGCCAATAATGAACTCGAAAGTGTCATTTCTAAAGTACAAACGAGTGCGGATGGTTTCTTCAAAAATTACAACGCCGATGTTGACGCCAACATTTTTAGGGCCTTAACAAAACTATATTTAAATTATTCCCAACAAGAATTAAAAGGAACTACCGTCGAAGAACTGACCAACTCCATTTACACCAAATCGATCTATACCGATGCAACGCGCATGAAAGCATTTTTAGCTAGTTTTAGTGCAAAATCGATCAAAAAATTGCAAAAAGACCCAGGTTTTGTCCATTTTTACCAATTTTTCACGCCATTTAGAAATGAGGTGGTGCCGGCCTACAGAAATTTCCAATTAGAAGTAAACAAGTGGATGCAAGTATATGTGGAGGGTAAGTATATCATGTTCCCTCTCGCCAAACATTGGCCTGATGCCAACTCTACTTTGCGCATTACCTACGGGCAGCTCGAAGGCTCTGCACCAACAGACGGCATGCGCTACACCGAACACACCACTTTAGATGGCATTGTAGCTAAATACAACACCGGCAACCCAGATTTTGAGTTGTTGCCGCGCATGCTAGAATTGCACGCCGCCAAAAACTACGGCCCTTATGCACAAGGAAACGAACTTTGGGTTTGTTTTACAGGTTCAAATCATACAACCGGCGGCAATTCTGGTTCACCAGTGCTCGATGAAAACGGCTATCTCATGGGTCTTAACTTTGACCGAAGTTGGGAGAGCACCATGAGCGACTATTTGTTTGATCCGAATCGTTGTCGCAATATTGTGGTAGATATTCGCTACGTTCTTTGGGTTATGGATATCTACGCTGGAGCCAAACACTTGGTTGATGAAATGACCTTAATGAAAGAATAAATCTATATTTGCTTTTTATTTTCATTTTCTTGTTGCTTGACCCATGAATAAACTACTCCTAAGCGCATTACTTAGCCTTTTTATCAGCACTGCATTTGCCAATAAAACATACATAGGTCCGGTATCGAAAAAAATCGAAGGTTTTTTGGTTGATTACAAAACCAAATCTGAAGTTGATGAAGTAGCGGTTCAATTAAAGTCATTAGTTACCGGGAAGGTATATCTAGCAGAAACCGATGACAACGGAAAATTTACTTTCAGAAATGTTCCCATCGGAAAATCTAAATTGCGCTTAATAGACAAAGATTACCGCGCAACCACATTAAAGGTTTTTGAAACCAACGAAAAGGAGCATTTAATCCACTACACCTTCAGTAAGTCAGACCCATTTACAGCACAACTCAAGGTTTCCTGGATGTTCAACTGGGGAGATTTCCAAGGCAAAGAACATTATTGGTCGCATATTGCAGCGCTTGTAATCCTTGTTATTTACGGCTTGTGCTTGGTCCTCATTTTCTTTTATAGTGTGATCCAATTGAGCCTTGCAATCGCTTATGTGCGCAACAAAAAGAAACAACAAAGTCGTGTCACTCCTGATTTTGATTTGGATAGCGCACCAAAAGTAACGGTTCAACTGCCAATGTTCAATGAAATGTACGTGGCGGAACGCATCATTGATACAGTAGCCGAAATGGACTACCCACGAGACAAATTTCAAATTCAAGTACTCGACGACTCCACCGACGAAACCAAAGACATTATTGCCAACAAATGTGCTGAGATTGCAGCACGTGGCATCAACATTCAACACGTGCATCGTACAGACCGCACAGGCTACAAAGCCGGAGCACTCGACGACGCCATGGACAAGGTAGAAGGAGAATTCATTGCCATTTTCGATGCCGATTTTGTACCTAGTAAAGATTTCTTACTGCGCACTATCCCTTATTTTACTGAAAATGTGGGCGTAGTTCAGACCCGTTGGGGGCACCTCAACAAAGATTACTCGTTGCTTACTGAGTTGCAAGCTTTTGGTTTGAATGGGCACTTCGCTATTGAGCAAGGCGGACGTAATGTGAGCGGGCACTACATCAACTTCAATGGAACAGCAGGTGTTTGGCGCCGCTCTACGATAGACGACGCAGGTGGTTGGGAACACGATACCATCACCGAAGACCTCGACCTCAGTTACCGCGCTCAAATGAAAGGTTGGCGTTTTGTCTATTTAGAAGAAGTTGAATCTCCTGCAGAACTCCCGATTACAATGTCGGCACTCAAAAGCCAACAGCACCGCTGGATGAAAGGCGGAGCAGAAGTATTTATCAAAATGTGGAAGCGTTTGGCCACCACCAAAGGCCTCAAAATCGGCGATCGCATTCATGGTTTGGCGCACTTGTTCAACTCATCAGTATTCTTTTTTATCCTTATTCTTTCCTTGTTGAGCCTTGCGGTATTGCACATCAAAGATTCTTTCTCTGACTTAAATATTTACATCAAATACGGAATGTACTTCTTTTCGAGTACTATATTCTTAGCCTTTTATTATTGGAATTCTTTTCGAGACAAACGCGGTAACTTCTTCGGGGACCTCTTTCGTTTCTTAGGCCGATTTGTTCAGTTTTTGACCGTTTCTATGGCGCTTGGGCTCAGTAATGCAGTTGCCGTCATCGAAGGATATCTGGGTATCAAGAGTTCTTTTGTGCGTACACCAAAGTTTAATGTTGCCAAAAAAGATGAATTCAAAGGCAACAAATACGACAAGAAGAGCCTTTCAATCATTAATATCTTAGAAGGTACGTTTATGGTGGTATTCGGATTTACGGCCGTGAACCGCGCTATTTATGGTGATTTAGGAATGGTTCCTTTTCATGTAATGCTCGCTGTGGGTTACGGAATAATCTTCTTTAATACGCTCAAAGAAAATAGAGGCCAACAAGCTTAAGATTATTCTTTCACAATACTTAAGCTCTCGAGCTTGGTTTCGTATTTTCCGCTCCTAAATTGAAAAGTGCTCCGAAAACTTATGCCTTTTGAAACATAAGACCCGATAACCGTACCGTTTCCTTCTACTGATTTTGAATTTTTGTAGCGCAAAGTAAAGGTTCCTTTTGGATTTTTTTGAAAAAAGCTAGTTAAGATCATTTCAGCCTGAGATAGCGGATAAGCACCATCTGAGCCAGGAACCTGTAAAACAATTTTGTCTTTTGCAAGCTGAACGATAGCATGAGCGTCGTTACTTTCCATCCCTCTTTGAATAGTGGAATAGGGGATATCACCGCTAAAGCTCAGTGCTAGCAGAAGGGTGCTGAAGAAACCGTAAATTGCGTTCATGCCACAAACTTAACAAAAATGATGCCGTAAAATTGGCTAAATTTGTATCAATAATCATACTAAATGAAAGCTCAGCAAGATCAACTCGTCATTTATAACAGTCTAAAAGGTGAAAAAGAACCTTTTGTTCCGCTCGTGGAGGGTAAGATCGGCATGTATGTTTGTGGGCCTACGCTTTACAGCGAGCCTCATATGGGTAACATGCGAACCTTCATTAATTTTGACCTCATTTACCGTTACCTAATACACTTGGGGTTTCAGGTTAAATATGTGCGCAACATTACCGATGCAGGCCATATTACAAATTCAGCAGGCCAAGAGGTGGATAGCATTGGCGCCGCAGCCAAAGCGGAGCAGCTCCATTCTTTAGAAATAGTCTACAAATATGCTTTAAAGTTCCAAGAACTTCAGCGCGTATATAATATGTTGCCACCAAATATAGAACCTACCGCAACGCAGCATATTCAAGAGCAAATAGAGATAATAGAGCAAATTATAGCCAATGGATACGCTTATCAGGTGAACGGTTCGGTTTATTTTGATACGCGTCGTTACATGCAAGACTACAACTACGGCATTTTGAGCGGTCGAAAGGTAGACGAACTCGAGAACGAAACACGCACACTCAACGCACAAGACGAAAAACGCTTTTTTGCTGACTTTGCGCTTTGGAAGAAAGCCAATCCCGACGATATGCAAGTTTGGCGCTCGCCTTGGGGAAATGGCAACCCTGGTTGGCATATTGAGTGCACTGCGATGAGCACCAAATACCTTGGCCAGCAGTTCGATATCCACGGTGGCGGCATGGACCTCAAATTTCCACACCACGAAGACGAAATTGCCCAAAGTTGCGGGTCTTTTGGTTGCAACCCTGCACGCTACTGGATGCATGCCAATATGCTCAATGTCAATGGTCAAAAGATGTCCAAGTCTTTTGGAAACTACTTCTTGCCAAAGCAAATTCTTGATGGCAGTACCGGACTTTTCGAAAAATCCTACTCAGCAAATGTGGTGAGGTTTTTCATAATGCAAGCGCATTACCGCAGCAACCTAGATTTTACGCAAGAAGCTTTGAATGCCTCAGAGAAGGGCTATTTGCGTTTAATGGAAGGCCTTAAGACATTAGATCATATCCAAACTACTGCTACTACTTCTTTTGATGTTGCTGCGCTGATCAGTTCTTTTTATAAGGCCATGAACGATGACTTCAATGCGCCTATTTTAGTAGCTCAGCTGTTTGAAGCCGTGAAGCACATTAATTTAATCAATGATGGTAACGCTAGTATAACTATAGCTGATAAGAGTGAATTGAAAGCAGCAATGGAGGTCTTTATTCATGATGTATTGGGTCTTGCTGCTGAAAGTAATGCTACTGAAACGCGTTTAGCCCCCGTCATGGACCTTGTTTTGGATTTGCGTCAGCAAGCCCGGGCCAATAAAGATTGGACGACCTCAGATCAAATTCGGGATGGCTTAACTAAAGCTGGAATTATTGTTAAGGATGCCAAGGATGGCACTACTTGGAACTAAGATTGGCCTCAATACCATTCCAGAGTTCGTAGCGTTTCTGTAGCGCTTGAATAGATACGTCTGTAGCTTCTTGCCACTTTAGCGCATCTGTACCACAAATTTCTTCCATCATTTTGAGTGAAATGGGTCCGTGGTCTCCGCCGTCTACCTCGATGTGTCTTTCTAAATAATACAGGAGTTTGTCAATGTTGTTTTGCCCTTGCCCTTGCATTTCACGCAAGATTTCAATAAACATATCTGGAATGAGGTTTTCTCGGCCAAAAGTGAATAATGCCGCAATTTTGTGTAGCTGCCTACTCTCTATAATTTCAAAGGTAAAGCGCACAAAAGCACGTGTTTCTTCTCTTATTTCTAATTGGTATAGCGCTTCATCGAGTGTCTTTCCATAAGACAACCATTCGGTGAGTTGATGAATAGGCAGGGTATTGGCACCGATTTGTTGCATGGCTTCAAGATACATTTCAAAATGGCTCAGTACTTTGCCCTCTTTGTCAACGTCGCTTTCCTCGCCAAGAACAATCTCATTGATAAACCGGCGCGTTACTGGCGATCCTTTTGGTGCCCATGGAACCTCAACACAAGTAAGATCGCGTTGCAATGCTTTGAGCAAGCTCATGAAATCCCAAACGGCAAAGATGTGTTGCTCCATGAAGCATTGAAAATCCTCTATACGCTTAATTTGCGCATACATTGGATGTGCTAGTAGTCGGTTGCGGTGGGTAATGAGTGCTGCTTGCAGCTGATCGATTTGTGGGTTCATGATGCTATAACAATTAACATACAGCTTAGTTGCGCTTTAGACCTAATTCTTTAAGTTGGGCTTCATTGAGTGGAGATGGCGCGTCGATCATGGTATCGCGTCCGGAGTTATTTTTTGGAAAAGCGATGTAGTCTCGGATAGATTCCGAACCACCCATAGTGGCTACCAGGCGATCTAAACCAAAGGCCAAACCTCCGTGTGGAGGCGCACCATATTCAAATGCGGCCATTAGAAAGCCAAATTGTGCTTGCGCTTCTTCTTTGCTGAAACCGAGTAGGTCAAACATGCGAGATTGAAGACCACGGTCATGGATACGGATAGATCCACCGCCGAGTTCTACACCGTTCATGGCAAGGTCATAGGCATTGGCGCGTACTTTACCTGGTTCGGTATCGATGAGGTGGAGGTCTTCGGGTTTTGGTGAGGTAAACGGGTGGTGCATGGCGTGGAAGCGCCCGCTTTCTTCGTCCCATTCAAGTAAAGGGAAGTCTAATACCCACAATGGTTTAAACATATTTGGGTCGCGGAGTCCGAGTTGGTTGGCTAAATGAAGGCGTAACTCGTTGAGTTGCTTGCGTGTTTTGGCAAGTTCACCACTTAGCAATAAAATTAAATCGCCCGGCTTTGCTTGTGCTTGTGCAGCCATTGATTTTAAATCTTCTTCTGAGTAAAATTTATCGACACTCGACTTAAATGTGCCGTCTGTATTGCACTTGATGTATACTAATCCTTTAGCGCCGATTTGTGGTCTTTTGACCCATTCGGTGAGTTCGTCGAGTTGCTTGCGGGTGTATTCGCTACAACCTTCTGCATTGATGGCCAATACACATTCTGCACTATTGAAAACCACAAAATCGTTTTGTTGCGCCAAGGCAGTGAGGTCTACGAATTCCATACCGAAGCGGATATCGGGTTTGTCTGAGCCATAGCGCTCCATGGCTTCTGCATAGGTCATGCGTGGAAAAGCGCCTTCGAATTTAACGCCACGCACTTTTTCAAAAAGGTGTTTAATGAGCCCTTCGAACATTTCGAGAATATCGTTTTGTTCCACAAATGCCATTTCGCAGTCAATTTGCGTAAACTCTGGTTGGCGGTCTGCACGTAGGTCTTCGTCTCGGAAACATTTGACAATTTGGTAGTAGCGGTCAAAACCACTTACCATAAGTAATTGCTTGAATGTTTGCGGAGACTGCGGCAGCGCATAGAATTGGCCTTCGTTCATGCGGCTTGGCACCACGAAGTCTCTTGCACCCTCAGGGGTAGATTTGATGAGTACGGGTGTTTCTACATCCAGAAATTCTTTAGAATCTAAATATTTTCGGGTTTCAAGCGCTACTTGATTGCGCAGGCGGAGTTTTTCTAAGACTGGATTGCGGCGCAGGTCTAGGTAGCGGTATTGCATGCGCAGTTCATCGCCACCATCTGTATCGTCCTCGATGGTAAAAGGAGGTAATTTAGCTGCGTTCAAAACATGCAGTGAAAGCACATTGATTTCGATGTCGCCAGTGGGGATATTTTTATTCTTGCTGCTGCGTTCAATGACTTCGCCTTCTACTTGAATTACAAACTCACGACCCAACTTGCGGGCTTGTTCGCACAGCCCAGCATTGAGCTCCATGTTGAAAGCCAATTGTGTAAGGCCGTAGCGGTCTCGGAGATCGATGAAGGTCATGCCGCCGAGGTCTCTGGAGCGTTGCATCCAGCCAGCTAACGTGACTTTTGTTCCTACATGTTCTAATCTTAATTCTCCGCAAGTGTGTGAGCGATACATAGCCTTTG
>JALRJE010000043.1 GCA_023268965.1 Crocinitomicaceae bacterium | reverse complement strand
AACTTATTAGGAAAACGTGTAGATTATTCTGCTCGTTCAGTAATTGTCGTTGGACCAGAAATGAAATTGTTTGAATGTGGTTTGCCAAAAGATATGGCTGCCGAACTCTACAAGCCGTTTATTATTCGCAAAATGATTGAGCGCGGTATTGTAAAAACCGTTAAATCAGCAAAGAAAATTGTTGACCGCAAAGAGCCAGTTGTTTGGGACATTCTAGAAAACGTATTGAGAGGTCACCCAGTCCTTTTGAACCGTGCCCCTACACTTCACCGTTTAGGTATCCAAGCGTTTCAACCAAAATTAATTGAAGGAAAAGCTATTCGTTTGCATCCATTAGTTACCACCGCCTTCAACGCCGACTTCGATGGTGACCAAATGGCGGTGCACTTACCACTTGGTAACGCTGCTATTTTAGAAGCGCAAATGCTCATGCTGGCCTCTCACAACATTTTGAATCCAGCTAACGGTGCACCTATTGCGGTACCTTCACAAGACATGGTCTTGGGTCTGTATTACATTACCAAAGGTAAACGTACCACAGAAACTGAAGTAGTGAAGGGTGAAGACGGAGTTTTCTATTCTCCTGAAGAAGTCATTATCGCCTACAACGAAGGAAAACTAGATTTGCACGCGCACATCAAAGTCAAAACCTACGATCTTGGCGAAGACGGCCAACCAACACTCATGATGGTTGAAACCACATGCGGACGCGTGATGTTCAACAATAAAGTTCCATTACAGGTGGGCTTTATCAACGACGTCATGACCAAAAAAGCGCTTCGCGATATTATTGGCGAAGTCTTAAAAGTTTGTGGTACATCTCGAACGGCACAATTCCTCGACGATATCAAGCAGCTTGGTTATGAAATGGCCTTCAGAGGCGGTTTGTCTTTCAACCTCGACGATATTATCATTCCAAAAGAAAAGGTTGTCCTTGTTGAGAAGGCTGAAAATGATGTGAAAGAAGTCATGATGAACTACAACATGGGTCTGATCACTAACAACGAACGCTACAACCAAATTATCGATATCTGGACGCACACAAACTCGCGCCTGACACACACCCTCATGGAGCAATTGAAGAGCGACCGTCAAGGTTTCAACTCAATATACATGATGTTCGACTCTGGTGCCCGTGGTTCGAAAGAGCAAATTCGCCAGTTATCAGGAATGCGTGGTTTGATGGCCAAGCCTCAAAAATCTGGTGCATCGGTACAAGAAATTATCGAGAATCCGATTTTATCTAACTTTAAAGAAGGTCTTTCGATTCTTGAGTACTTCATTTCTACGCATGGTGCCCGTAAAGGTTTGGCAGATACCGCCCTCAAAACAGCCGATGCAGGTTATCTTACAAGACGTTTGGTCGATGTTGCACAAGATGTAGTCATTAATTCAAACGACTGTGGAACACTACGCGGAATTGTAGCAACTTCTCTTAAGAAAAATGACGAAGTCGTTGAGCCACTCTACGATCGTATTCTAGGTCGCACATCTGTTCACGATGTATATATGCCAGATACGGAAGCGCTTATTGTGCAGGCCGGCGACATCATTACCGAAGACATTGCCAAAACAATTGAAAAATCAGGTATTGAGGAGGTAGAGATACGCTCAGTTCTTACTTGTGAAATGCGTCGTGGTGTTTGTTCTAAATGTTACGGTCGAAACCTAGCCAACCACCGTTTGGCTCAAATCGGAGATGCTGTTGGTGTCATTGCTGCACAGTCTATCGGTGAGCCAGGTACGCAGCTTACGCTACGTACGTTCCACGTTGGTGGTACTGCATCAAACATTGCAGATATCTCTGACCTTAAGGCTAAAGCCAATGGTAAGCTCGAAATAGACGAACTACGTACGATAGAACGCAAAAATCCAGACGGATCTCAGCGTGTTATTGTAGTTGGTCGTTCGGCTGAATTGCGTATAACCGATGAGAAAACGGGTATTGTTGTCATGACCACCAATGTTCCTTACGGATCTGAATTATTGGTCAAAAGCGATACCAAAATCAAAAAAGGTGATGTCATCTGTAAGTGGGACCCGTATAATGCCCTCATCATTGGTGAAGTAGCAGGTAAAGTGGTTTTCGATGGCATCATTGAAAATATTACTTTCCGCGAAGAAGTCGATGAGCAAACAGGTTTTACCGAAAAGGTAATTATTGAGTCAAGAGATAAGAAAAGATCGCCAGCTATTCATATCATCGATCCGAAAACCAAAGAAGTGCTCCGCGAATACTCTATTCCGGTTAATGCACACATCTCGGTTGCCGAAGGTGACAAAATTGAAGCAGGTGATATCCTAGTTAAAATACCGCGTTCTGCAGGTAAAACAGGGGATATTACCGGAGGTCTACCACGTGTAACTGAATTATTTGAAGCTAGAAACCCTTCAAATCCTGCAGTTGTTTCCGAAATTGACGGAACAGCAACGTATGGTGCGGTTAAACGCGGTAACCGCGAAATCATCATCACCTCTAAGTTAGGTGAGCAGCGCAAGTATTTGGTTCCACTTTCCAAGCACATCCTTGTTCAGCAAAACGATTACGTTCGTGCCGGACAACCGCTTTCCGATGGAGCAATTACACCTAACGATATCCTCAATATCGAAGGTCCGACAAAAGTACAAGAGTACATCGTTAATGAAATACAAGAGGTTTACCGCTTGCAAGGGGTAAAAATTAACGACAAACATTTTGAAGTTATCGTACGTCAAATGATGTTGAAAGCCGAGATTATCGAATCTGGTGATACGCGTTTCCTCGAAGGACAAAGCGTACACAAAGCTGATATCATGGAGGCAAACGATGAATTGTATGGCTTGATGTTTGTAATTGATGCTGGTGACTCTACAGAGCTTCACAAGGGTCAGTTGGTGAATGTTCGTCGTCTGCGCGACGAGAACTCACGCCTCAAGCGCGAAGACAAACAATTGATCGAAGCACGCGAGGCGATGCCAGCCACTTCAACACCATTGTTGCAAGGTATTACCCGCGCTTCACTTCAAACACAGTCTTTCATTTCAGCGGCATCTTTCCAAGAGACAACCAAAGTGCTCAACGAAGCTGCAATTTCTGGAAAAGAAGACCACTTGCTAGGTTTGAAAGAAAATGTAATTGTTGGCCACCTTATTCCAGCCGGAACAGGGGTGCGTCATTTCCAAAACCTTATCGTAGGTTCCAAAGAGGCCTACGAGGAATTAATGGAAGACGCTCAATAAAGTCAAAACAATCTATTAATGAAAGGCGGCCTTTTCGGGCCGCCTTTTTTCATGAGATTCTACCCCAATTGGGTTTATTTTTTAAAACTTCACGCAACGCTTGATTCAAAAGTTTATTTTCAGGATCATTGAGTTGTGGGTCCGCATTTAATATGGAAAGTGCTTTTTCTCGGGCGAGTTGCACCAATTGACCGTCCGTAGCCAAATTGGCAATCTTTAAGGCTAGTGCACCACTTTGCTGTGTACCCATTAAATCGCCTGGGCCTCTTAATTGCAAATCGACCTCTGCCAAAACAAAGCCATCATTGCTCATCACCATTGTATCCATTCGTTTTTGGGCCTCTTTGGAAATCCCATCACCTGTCATTAAAATACAGTAAGATTTTTCAGCACCACGCCCAACTCGACCGCGTAATTGATGCAATTGAGATAAGCCAAAGCGTTCAGCACTTTCTATCACCATTACAGATGCATTTGGAACGTTGACACCCACTTCTATTACTGTTGTCGCAACCATCACATGTGTTTGCCCTTGCACAAATTGTTGCATGGCAGCATCCTTATCAGCTGGCTTCATTTTACCATGTACCATACTGATCTGAAATCCGAGTGGCTTCAAATAATTTTCTATTTGTACAAAACCATCTTCTAAATTTTTGAAATCTAGTTTTTCAGATTCTTGAATCAAGGGATAAACGATATATGCTTGCCTTCCTAACTGAAGTTGTTCATGAATAAAGGCCAATAACTTTTCTCTGTGGTTTTCTCTTCGATGGATGGTCTGTATAGGTTTTCTGCCAGGTGGTAATTCGTCAATAACAGAAACATCGAGGTCACCGTAAAAGGTCATGGCAAGTGTTCTAGGAATAGGGGTAGCGGTCATGATTAACACATGTGGTGGCGCGGTGTTTTTACGCCACATTTTGGCGCGTTGTGCAACGCCAAATCGATGTTGTTCATCAATGACAACTAAGCCCAAGTTCTTGAATTGAACGGTATCTTCTAACAGTGCGTGCGTTCCTATAAGGAGTTGTATTTCGCCATTCAATAGGCCTTCATGAATTTCGCTGCGCGCTGCTTTTTTGGTAGAACCTGTTAATAAAGCCACCTTAATATCCATGCCGTGAAGTAGTTCTGAAATACCTATAAAATGTTGGTTCGCCAAGATTTCAGTGGGCGCCATGAGTGCACCTTGTAAGTCATTACCTATAGCGAGCAACAGACTAAGTAAAGCGACGAGTGTTTTTCCACTTCCGACATCTCCTTGCAATAAGCGGTTCATGTGTGTGCCCTCGCCAAGATCTTTTCGGATTTCCTTTAAAACTCTTTTTTGGGCACCCGTAAGTTCAAATGGAAGATGCTGTTGATAAAAATGTAGGAATGCGCTTCCTACCTCTTTAATAGGATAACCCTTTAACTTTTGGGTTCTTGCTCCTTTTCGCAAAAGCAATTCGAGTTGCAAAAAGAATAATTCTTCCCATTTGAGTCGATACCTTGCTAGTTTGATCAGGGTTTCAGAACTCGGCTGATGAATTTCTTTAAGCGCTTTGATTCGGGGTAATAGATTGAGTTCTGTACAGATATTAGCGGGTAGGGTTTCTGGTATTTGATGAGCAATTTGCTCAAATAAACTGGCAATGAGCTTACTTAATCCTTTGCTGTGTAATCCTTTGTGTTGACATTTTTCAGTGCTTGGGTAAAACGCTTCAAATCCTTTTCGTTCCAGTCCTGGTATAACCTTGACTAATTCCGGATGAGAAATATTCCAATTATTTTGAAAGAACTTCGGTTTTCCGAAAGCAATAAATTCATCTTGAACATTCAGATTTCCTTTGATCCATTGAAAGCCCTGAAACCAGACGAGGTCAATGGTTCCCGAACCGTCTGTAAACCTACCGAGTAATTTTTTGTTTCGGCCACTACCTATTTCTGTGATGTGCGTAAATCGTCCTTTGAGTTGCACATATTGGTCATCATTGCCAATTAAAGCAATGTCGTGGAAAGTACTTCGGTCTTGATACCGATAAGGAAAATGATAGAGAAGATCTTGAAAGGTATAAATATGGAGTTCTTCTTGCAGTACTTGCGCTTTTTGCGGTCCAACTCCTTTTAAATAGGCAATAGGGGTTGCGAGTAGCGCGTTCATCTGTAAGATTATTTCCAGAAGCCCATCTGATTGAACTTCTCTATACGCTTATCGATACGCTCTTGAGGTTTTTGTGCATCGAGCTCTTTTAAATACTGCTGAAGTTTAACTCGGAGGATGTCAAACATTTTTTCTTGGTCGCGGTGGGCTCCGTTGCTTGGCTCTGAAATCACGTCGTCGACTAAACCATTTTGCTTCATGTCTGAAGAGGTGAGCTTAAGTGCAGACGCAGCAATTTCTTTGTAGTCCCAAGAGCGCCATAAAATAGACGAGCAACTCTCGGGTGAAATAACCGAATACCAGGTGTTCTCGAGCATGACGACTTTATCTCCAACCCCAATTCCTAGCGCCCCGCCAGAAGCACCCTCGCCAATGATGATACAAATGACGGGTACTTTTAAACGCATCATTTCGTAAATGTTTCGGGCAATAGCTTCTCCTTGGCCACGTTCTTCAGCTTCAAGGCCAGGAAAAGCGCCCGGCGTGTCGATAAACGTAACAATTGGTTTGTTGAATTTTTCGGCTAATTTCATTAGGCGTAGGGCTTTGCGATAGCCTTCGGGATTTGGCATTCCGAAATTACGGTATTGACGCATTTTGGTATTGATGCCTTTTTGTTGACCGATAAACATGACGCTTCTGCCGTCGAGTAGGCCAAAACCACCTACCATTGCTTTGTCGTCTTTCACATTTCGGTCGCCATGTAATTCTTGAAACTGCCCATTGGTGAGGGCGTTGATATAGGCAAGTGTATATGGACGGTCAGGGTGACGCGAAAGCTGTACGCGCTGCCAAGGTGTGAGATTGGCAAAAACCTCTTTGGTTTTAACAGCAAGAACGGCCTCAAGTTCTGAGATTTTATCTTGCATGTCTACATTGGTTTGTTCAGCTAATGTTCGCGTTTGCTGAATTTGTTCTTCAAGTTCGCGCAACGGTTCTTCAAAATCCAAATAGGTGGTGCTCATAATTTTCTTATTTCGTGCAACAAAAATAAGGATTTTCGCCAATTGCTTATCTTTACCTCATGATCTTGTACCCTCCTGCAAAAATCAATCTAGGTTTACACATCTTAGCGAAGCGCCAAGATGGATACCACGAGTTAGAAACTATCATGTCGACCATTCCTTTTTACGATATTTTAGAGCTTACCCCTTCAGACTCCGATACTTTTTTCTCGTCGGGAATTGTAGTTCCTTCCGACGGCCAACCTAATTTGTGCCAGCGCGCTGTTGCACTTTTGCGTCGCCATAAACATTTCCCAAGTGTACGCATTCATTTGCGCAAGCAAATTCCAATTGGGGCTGGTTTGGGTGGTGGCTCTGCAGATGCCAGTTATACGCTGTTGGGTCTGAATCAATTATTCAATTTGAATTTCTCTATTCTAGAACTAGAAGACCTCGCAGCAGCGTTGGGCAGTGATTGTCCTTTTTTTATCAGAGGAGGGCTGCAGCGAGCAACAGGTAGAGGCGAGCTACTCAAAGCACTTCCTGCAATGGGACAAAGTTTTCAATTTGTGCTGTGTAATCCGCAGATTCATATATCAACTGCTCAGGCCTACAGTGGGGTTAAACCAAACAATACACGCAAGTCTGTAGAAGAAATATTCAGTAAAGATGGACTTTCTTCACTTCACAATGATTTTGAGGACAGTATTTTTATTGCCCAGCCACTTATTGCCCAGTTGAAACAAGAGCTGCTCGCTGGTGGAGCCACTTATGCGGCTATGTCTGGGAGCGGGTCTAGTGTTTTTGGTTTATTTGAAAAAGATCAAAAACCAAGCCTAACTGACGCGATCAATCAACATGTTGTTTATATCGGCCCTGTAAATTTTTAAGATTCCTTGAATCAATTTCAACTGAATAGAAAGTCTAATTTTTGTCCGACTTTACATGAATTTAACATCATTTTTATTGAAGTTAGAAATATTTTTATATTTTTGAACTTGTCAATTTGACACTAAGTATTATTAACCTTTTTTAATTTTTTAACTATGAAGAAAATTTTTACTCTTTTGACGGCGCTTGTTTTTGGCGCTGTTGCGTATGCGCAGTTTCCTTCAGTTGGGATCATCGGATCCGCAGTTCCACCTTACGATTGGTCTGTAGATGTTGACATGATTACAATAGATGGTGAAAACTATGCCGGAATCGTTACTTGCGTTGATGGCGCTGCTAAATTCCGCCAAGATGACGATTGGGCTATCAACTGGGGTGCTACTGATTTTCCATCAGGCTTAGGTACGCAAGGTGGTGCTGACATTCCTGTTCCTGCAGGAACGTACTTGGTTATTTTTAACCGTACCACAGGTTTTTATAGCTTCCAAACCAACTTTGACGTCACGTACAAAGTGGATGTTACCAACTACGCAGCTACTACTCCTGTAGCGGCTAACGGTATTCGTATCGGAGGTAACTTTGGTGATCACGGCGCTACTGTAGCTGCTGGTCCGGTGGCTAGCTGGTCTCCTGCAGATGCAAACTCTGCCATGACAGACGAAGGCAACAACATCTGGTCAATCACTGTTTCTTACCCTGTAGCTTCTATAGGTGCAGTTCAGTTCTACAAGTTTGTAAATGGTGACTGGGGTGCGAACGAAGGCACTGATCCAGCAAACACAATCGCTGTAGATTCTTGTGGCGTTGACGACGGTGCTGGAAACATCAACCGTACGTACGCTTTGATGCCAGGTACTGTATGTTATGTTTGGGATGCATGTACAGCTTGTGGTGTTTCAGTTGCTGAAAATGCAATTGCCAACCTAACTGTAGCTCCAAACCCTGCTTCAGATGTAGTTAATTTCTCTTTTGAGGCCAACAGCGCTGCAACTGCAACAGTCACATTATTCGACCTTACTGGTAAAGTAGTTGCGACACAAACTGTTGCTACCTCTACAGTAACAAACGTTGAAATGAATACAACTGCGTTGCAGGCTGGTTCATACATCTACAATGTTGTAGCTGGTGACAAAATTGCAACTGGTAAATTGATTAAACAATAAGCCAATCATTATTTTTTCAAAAGCCTGGGTGTTTACACCCGGGCTTTTTTAGTCTTTACTCGAACCTTTTGATAAATTTCTTTGTATGAAAAAGCAACTTTTTTTATGGTTTTCTTTCTTTTTTTGTGCTGCTATTTATAAAGCGCAAATATTGGAGGTCAATCCAGCTTTTCCGACTGTTAACGATGTAGTAACGATCACCTACGACGCCACACAAGGAAATGCTGCTTTAGTTGGTCAGAATCAAGTCTATTGCCATGCAGGGCTCATTACCTCGGCAAGTACTTCGCCTACCAATTGGCAATTCGTACAAGGAAACTGGGGAACAGTAGACGCACAGGTCGCCATGACCAATATTGGCAATAACAAACATACCATTACGATTGACATCGACCAATTTTATGGCTTCCCTGCAACAACCACAGTATTGCAATTGGCATTTGTATTTCGCAATGCGAGTGGCAATATTGTTGGCCGAGCTGCAGATGGCAGCGATATTTACTATAATGTTTATCCGGTCAATGCGGGTTTAGTTGCTGGTTTTTTTCATCCAAGCGCCAGTACCATTCTAGACCTCAATGACCCACTTCAAGTGGTAGCGGCATCCAACCAAACGGCAACCCTCACTTTGAAAGAGGATGGCAACGTATTACAAACATTAACGAACGCGACACAACTCAACTACAATTTAACGGCGTCCGCAGCAGGCACGCACCTTTTAGAATTTATTGCCGACAACGGCACAACTCAAATCATAGATTCGGCTTACTATACGGTAAATCCGGTCGTGGTTCCACAAAACCCACCTTACAGTAATTTGCAAAACGGCATCAATTACATCAATGATACCACTGTTGTTTTACAATTACACGCTCCTCAAAAAGAACACATTTACGTTATTGGCGATTTCAATTCCTGGACGCCAACAACAAACTATCATATGAATCTTTCTACCAATAACGCTACTTGGTGGTTAGAAATTACTGGCCTTACGCCCGGTCAAAAATATGGTTATCAATATTTTATTGATGGCAATATGCGCTTTGCCGACCCAATGAGCCCACTTATTTTGGATCCTAATAACGACAACAATATTAATGCCAGCACTTATCCGAACCCGCATCCATATCCGTTGGGTCTCACGACCGGTTTTGTAACCGTCATGCAGCCCGGTGCTCAGCCTTATAATTGGGCGGTGAACAATTTTACTGCGCCTGAAAAGAAAGATTTAGTGATCTACGAATTATTAGTTCGAGACTTCGTCGCCAAACGCAATTACCAAACTTTAATTGATACACTTGATTACCTAAGTAAATTAGGTATCAATGCCATAGAACTCATGCCTCCCGGAGAGTTCGAAAATAATGAAAGCTGGGGTTACAACCCATCCTTTCATATGGCACTAGATAAATATTATGGCACGCCTGAAAAATTTAAAGAATTCGTCGATTCATGCCATGCGCGTGGAATAGCTGTAATTGTCGATATGGTTTTTAACCATGCCTTTGGTCAGAGTCCAATGGTCAATATGTATTGGGATGCGGCCAACAACCGACCTGCGGCCAACAACCCTTGGTTTAATGCTATTTGCCCGCATGAGCCTTATTGTTGGGGTTATGACTTCGACCACACACGCTTGGCAGTTCAGCAATTCATGGATCAGGTCAATCGTTATTGGATAGAAACTTATAACGTGGATGGCTTCCGTTTTGATTACACAAAAGGCTTTGTCAATAATGCCAATGGCTATAGCATGGAGCGCATCAATTTACTCAAAAGAATGGCCGACGAAATTTGGGCATACAAACCAAATGCCTATGTAATCCTAGAACACTGGTGCGACAACTCCGAAGAAGAGCAATTGGCCGACTACGGCATGATGCTCTGGGGGAATGTAACGCATGGCTACCAAGATGCACTCATGGGCTTCCCTAACTCGTCGAATATCAGTTCGGGTGTGTACAGCAGTCGAGGGTGGTCGGTACCTCATCTCGTCTCCTACGCCGAAAGCCACGACGAAGAGCGCACAATGTACGAAGCCTTGACCTACGGAAATAATACCAATGCTGCGCACAATGCCCGCGAATTATACACAGCGCTCGGCAGAGCACAAGCGTTGGCTGTAACTTTTCTTACCCAACCGGGCCCCCGAATGCTCTGGCAATTTCAAGAATTGGGTTACGATATTTCTATCGATAATCCATGTAGAGTTTGCAATAAACCTATTTTGTGGAATTACTACACACAGGCGAGAAGAAGACAACTCTATGATGTTTATTCTGCAACACTTTCCCTTAGAAACAATTACGAAACTTTTCGCTCTTTAAATTTTCAACACAGCTTAACGGGTGCAGTAAAACGCGTCAATATGAACCATAGCAGTATGAACGGTGTGTCATTGGCTAATTTTGCCGTCACTACTCAAAGTGCGCTGCCACTTTTTCAGCATGCTGGTTGGTGGTATGAATACTTTAGTGGAGATAGCCTCAACGTGACCAACGGTTTGGCACCAATTTCTTTAGCCCCCGGAGAATACCGCATTTATACCGATGTAAAATTGGCCCAACCAGAAATTACCGATGCCCCGGTTTCAGTTGATGAATTAATGGTATCTGCATTCGAATTAAAGGTTTTTCCAAATCCAGCTGGAGAAAATGTTCAAATTGGTTTTACAGCTCTTGGAATACATCCATATGAAATCTTATTGCTTAGTCAGTCTGGTCAGGTGGTCTTACAAAAGAGAGGAACAAGTAATATAGGTGACAACCAAATCGCATTAGACATCAGTGATTTCCCGGCAGGCGACTACCACTTTTTAGTAAAAGTGGGCAACTCCACGGCCAACGAAGGCTTTGTTAAGGTCAATTGATGCATATATGTTGAAAATTGCCTTCGCGCTTTTATTTGCCATTGCGTCTAAATTTGTTTTGGGCCAGGTGCCTCAGCCTGCTTTTAATGCCGCTTTTTTACAAGACGAGGTTGCCATCATTCAAGTAGAAATTGATGCAGATTCATTGGCACTGCTCCTCGGAGATAGCCTCTATTCCGGACACGAATTTTGGGCTACGCTTACTTACCAAAGTTCGGTCTTGACCCAAACAATAGACAGTATTGGTTTTAGAGCAAGAGGCAATACTTCTCTGGCCTCTCAAAAAAAGTCTTTTAAGCTTGATTATAATCGGATCATTCCAGGTCAAAAGTTTCAAGGTTTGGAAGAGATGAATCTCAATGGGGAACACAACGATGTGTCCATTATGCGTTCTTTTCTCGCTCAAAAACTATTGAGGGCTGCGGGTCTTCCGAGTTCTCGAACAAGTTACGTACAACTTTTTATTAATGGTGAGTACAAGGGTTTGTATCTAAATGTGGAACACCTCGACGATGAATTTTTAGATTTACGCTTTCCCGGACAAGCCAATGGGAATTTATGGAAATGTGCCTATGGTGCGGATCTCAGTTGGTGGGGGAGTAATCCGACGAATTATCAGAGTATATACGAACTGAAGACCAATAAAGACAGTGCTGATTACTCTGCTTTGCTCAATTTTATTGATGTGTTAAACAATACACCGAGTAGCAGCTTTGTTTGCGACATTCAAGAAGTTTTTGATGTCGATCTTTTCTTGCGCAATATTGCGTTGGAAATACTCATGGGGCAATGGGATGGCTATGCCTACAACAAGAATAATTTTTACTTGTATCAACGAGAAAGCGACGGCAAAATCGTTTACATCTCTTATGACCTCGACAATACTTTTGGCATTGATTGGTTTAGTATCAATTGGGCCCTGCGCAATATATATGCTTGGGCTAGAACTTCGCTTGCTGCATCAATTTGCGATCGCTTCAACTTCACTAGCTGTGTACTCATGATTTTTCTCCTGATATCGCACATTCGTTATAAATAGAATTAAAGTTGAATTGCTGTTTGTACTTGTAAGTTTTGCATGTCATTATTACCGCATCCATTGGAAATTAGTTGCTGAGGCTCTTGCCCGATTATTTTTAGATTTTGAGCCTGGAATTCATTATCCTCAAATACAAATGCAGGCTGGGGTAACCGGGATAAATACGATTCGAATTTATAACCCAATGAAGCAGGTAATCGATCATGACCCTGAAACAACTTTTATTAAAACCTGGATTCCAGAATTAAAGGACGAGGAACCTGAGTTTATTAAGAGTCTTCCAAGCAAAGAACAGGATTTATTTTCGACAAATAAAAATTACCCCGAGGCTAAATATGACTTCCAACAACGCATAAAGGA
>JALRJE010000091.1 GCA_023268965.1 Crocinitomicaceae bacterium | reverse complement strand
AGAAGGCAAGTGTTTTTTCTGCGGTTTCTACTAGTTGTTGGGGTCCACAAAGGAAAAAAGCATCGGCCTGTAATACATTCAGGTTCTGTTTTATAATTTCTTTGAGTGCGGTCTCGTTAATTCTACCGTGGTGGGCACCGTTTACTTCTTTTTGAGAATAATAAAGGTGTGCTTGGGTATTGCTGAGTGCTAGAATGTCATTTAGAAATAGCGCCTCTTCGGAGCTTTTATTGCCATAGAGGAGTTGGAATGCCGATTGAGTACCGGCTGTTTTGAGCATGCTCATGATAGGTGTGATACCCGAACCGGCAGCAATGGCCACCACATTTTTGTAGCTTGGTTTCCAAATGAAATTTCCTTCGGGTTCAAATACAATGAGTTGTACACCAGCGGTTATATTCTTCAGATAATTAGAAACTTTTCCGTTTTCGATGGCTTTAACGCCAATGCTCAACGCTTCGTTTGTAGCGCTACAAATAGAATAAGATCTTCTGATTTGTTCGCCGTTTACCTGCACTTCCAAAGTTAAGTATTGGCCTGGTGTAAATTGGAATTTGTCTGAAAGATCGGCAGGAACTTCAAAAGTGAGTTGAACTGCTTGCTTTGTGAGTTTTTGAACATTTTGAATGGTCAGGAGGTGTGCACCTTTTGGCAGGGAAGCACTTTTATTGGATTTAAAGCGGTCAAATAAGCCCATAATTAGTCGTCGAATGAAATGAGTATGTCGTTACTTTTTGGATGTGCTTGGCAGGTGAGTACATAGCCTTGTGCTACCTCTTCTGGGGTCAGGGCGTAGTTGACATCCATGCTGACCTCACCTCGCAAAACCTTTGCTTTACAGGTGCAACAAACCCCCCCTTTGCAAGCAAAAGGTGCATCTGCGCCAGCTTTATAAGCGGCATCAAGAATAGATGGCCCATCGGAGGAGAGATAAAAATTGGTCAGCTCACCATCCATAAGGAGTTCAATTTTTGATTCAAAGGTAGCTTGCTGCGCTTGCTTTGGATCGATTTTTTTTTCGATCGGAGCTGCATGAAATAATTCAAAGTGTATTTGTGTAGTGTTCAGACCAAAAGCAATGAGCTCATCTTTAACTGCGAGGATCATGTCTTGTGGTCCGCAAATATAGGCGCTGTTAATGGTCTGATTTTTCAAAAAGGCATGGAGTAGTTCTTTGGTGCGCTGTGCGTCTATGCGTCCTTTTAGTAGGGGCACCCCAATATTTTCTCTCGAAAAAACATGAATTAAGTTAATGCGGTCGAGGAAACGATTTTTTATGGCTTCTAGCTCTTCTCTAAAAATGATTTCTGACATGCCTTTGTTGCCATAGAATAAGGTAAGCGTGCTAAGCGGCTCTTCTTTTAAAATGGTTTTGAGGATTGAAAAAACAGGCGTAACACCGCTTCCGGCAGCAAATAATAAATAATGGTTAGAATTGCTGGGGTTGGGTTCAAATTTGAAATTACCCATTGGTGCCATAACCTCAAGGGTGTCGCCAGTTTGTAAGAGCTGGTTGGCATAAGATGAAAACTTTCCATTGGGTATTTCTTTAATAGCAACCCGCCATTGGTTTTCATGGGGAGAACTACATAAGGAATAGGACCTTCTAATTTCTTCACCGCTAATGTGGGTTTTGATCGTGAGGTATTGACCAGAGGAAAATGTAAAGTCTTCTTGAAGTGCTTCAGGAACGTCAAAAGCTACCGAAACACAACCTTTGGTTTCTCTATGGATGTTGCTTACTTTTAAGGTATGAAACTGTGTAGACATAGTTAAATTTAATCGAGGTCAAAAATAAGCAATTCTACGCATGGCTCAACTAACCTCTTTTAATGAACAAACTGACTACAATCATGTTTTGAAGGCGTAGTTATTTTCTATATTTGTTTCATCGTAACAACTGTAATATGACCCAAGCTGAACAAGAACGTCGTTTTCTGGACAAAATTGATAGAGAAATCAAAATTGAGCCCAATGATTGGATGCCTGATGAATACCGTCAAACGCTCATTCGTCAGATTTCGCAACACGCACATTCAGAGATAGTTGGCATGCTTCCTGAAGGCAACTGGATCACCCGCGCGCCCAACTTGCGCCGTAAAGCAGTGCTATTGGCAAAAGTTCAAGATGAAGCTGGTCATGGTCTTTATTTGTATTCTGCTACTGAAACGCTTGGTGCTGATCGCGAGCAATTAATGGACGACATGCACAGTGGAAAGGCAAAATACTCCTCTATTTTTAATTATCCGGCACTAACATGGGCCGATATCGGCACTATAGGTTGGTTGGTAGACGGTGCTGCAATTATGAACCAAGTTGCACTTTGCCGTACTTCATATGGTCCGTACGCAAGGGCAATGGTTAAAATTTGTAAAGAAGAATCCTTTCACCAGCGCCAAGGCTACGAATCGCTCATGAAACTTTGTAATGGCACCCCTCAGCAAAAAGCAATGGCGCAAGATGCAATGAATCGTTTTTGGTGGCCTGCACTCATGATGTTCGGCCCTAGCGACGCTGAGTCTACGCATTCTGATCAGTCTATTAAATGGAAGATCAAGCGCTTTACCAATGACGAACTTCGTCAAAGCTTTGTAGATGCTACCGTTTCGCAAGCCGAAATACTCGGCCTTACCATTCCTGATCCGAATCTGAAATGGAATGAAGAAAGAGGCCACTACGACTTCTCTGAAATCAATTGGGAAGAATTCTGGCAGGTGGTTAAAGGAAACGGGCCTTGCAATAAAGAGCGCATTGCCGCTCGTCTAAAGGCCAAACAAGAAGGTCTTTGGGTCAGGGAAGCTGCTAATGCTTTTGCAAAAAAGCGCGCCATGAAAAAATCAGCCTAAAACAATTCGCACAAAATGTCAACAACACAATGGCCTCTTTGGGAGGTTTTTATACGCAGTAAACAAGGTTTGAATCACAAACATGTGGGCAGCCTACGTGCGCCTGACGCCACTTTGGCATTAGAAAATGCCAGAGATGTCTACACGCGCCGTTCCGAGGGTATCAGTATTTGGGTGGTAGAATCTGCAAATATTCACGCAACTGACATAGACGACGCCGATTCATTTTTTGAACCGTCTGATACCAAAATTTACCGCCACCCCACTTTTTACGAGGTGCCTGACGGGGTCAAACACATGTAAGCATGCAAGATCAAGCACTTTTTGAATACGTATTGCGACTAGCAGACGACAGTCTTATTCTCGGCCAGCGCCTTGGTGAATGGTGTGGTCATGGCCCGATTTTAGAAGAAGATATTGCCCTAACAAACATATCCTTGGACCTGATTGGTCAGGCTATTAGTCTTTATGATTTGGCTTCTGAGCTAGAAGGAGCAGGCAAAAACCATGATCAACTCGCTTATTTGCGCTTTGAGAACGAATATAAAAATGTATTATTGGTCGAGCAGCCCAACGGCGATTTCGCCATGACTATTTTACGTCAATTCTTCTTTGATGCATTTCGTTTGCCGTTATACGAAGCACTCATGCAAAGCCCAGTGGCGCAATTAGCGGCAATTGCAGCTAAATCAGTCAAAGAAACGCGTTACCACCTCAAGCACACTTCTGAATGGGTCATTCGCATGGGCGATGGCACTGATGAATCTCATGAGCGTGCACAAGCTGCCATCGATCATTTATGGCGCTATACCTCGGAGTTGTTTTTTGAAGACAACATCGATGAGCAATTACAAGAACGTCAACTAGTTCCGTCTTTGAAAGGAATTCAAGCAAATTGGATGGAAACCGTAAAGGCTGTGCTATCCGAAGCAACCTTAACTATTCCAACGAATAATTGGAAATTTGAAGGAGGTAGACAAGGCAGACACTCCGAACACATGGGATACATTTTGGCCGATCTTCAATATATGCAGAGAGCCTATCCAAACATGGAATGGTAAACGCAGCCCAAATTCGCAATTACTTAGAAGAGGTCAGCGACCCTGAAATTCCAGTCTTGACCATCATCGACTTGGGAGTCGTTCAAGAAATATATTTAGCTGATCATATCTGGATCATCGAACTCACGCCAACCTACAGCGGCTGCCCAGCTATGCAGCAAATTGAAGTAGATCTTCTGGCCAAATTACAGGAAAAAGGAATAGCCAATGCACAAGTAAAGCATGTCCTCAGCCCTGCCTGGACTACCGACTGGATCAGCGAGGAGGGCCGTCAAAAATTACGCATGTACGGCATTGCTCCGCCGGTGAATGAATCCGATAAAAGCACACTTTTTGCTGAGCCACCGCGTGTGGCTTGCCCGAAATGCAATAGCATGGAGACCAGAATGGTGAGTTTATTTGGCAGCACAGCCTGTAAAGCACAGTATCAGTGCAAGCAATGTTTAGAGCCATTTGATTACTTTAAGTGCTTGAAATAGATTGAGATAAATACAAATGTGAAGACGCTAAACGGCGTCTTTTTTATTTTTATAGTACTATGTATTGCATAATACATAATAAAACATATATCTTTGTGTAAAATTTAGTAGATGAATGTAGAAAATACACAGTCTCAGATGCGCAAAGGCATCTTGGAATATTGCATTTTAGGCATCCTCAATAATGGCGAGGCTTACCCTTCAGAAATTTTAGAGAAGCTCCGTCAAGCCCAAATACTTGTGGTCGAGGGAACCGTTTATCCGTTATTGACACGTCTAAAAAATTTGGAATTATTGGCCTATCGTTGGGAGGAATCTACTTCTGGGCCTCCACGCAAGTACTATTGTATAACACCTAAAGGCACTCAGTTTTTTACAGACCTGTCCAAAACTTGGCAAGAATTACAACAAGCAGTTTCCTCACTTACTCAAAATTAATAGTCATGAATAAAACAGTTTCTATTCACATTCAAGGGTTTGCTTTTCTGTTAGAAGAGCAAGCATATGATTTACTGCGCAAATACCTTACAGACCTCGCAGCGATTCTTCAAAATGAAGAAGGTAAAGAAGAAATATTGCAGGATATCGAACTTCGAATCGTAGAACTTTTACAAGAAAAAGGCAGTACTCAAAAGGTGGTGCAACTTGAGCAAATTCAAGCTATTATTCAAGTATTGGGTAACCCTGAAGAATTCGGTACAACCGACCAAAACACAGCGTCGCAAGATGCCGCTCAGAATGCCAGTACGCCTTCAGCAGATAAGCGCTTTTTCAGAGATACGGATAGTGCTTTACTCGGAGGTGTTGCCAGCGGCGTAGCAGCATATTTCAATATTGATGTTGTGTTTATCCGCGTAGCATTTGTATTGTTCACGATGGTTTTTGGCTCGGGAGTTCCAATTTATATTTTGCTTTGGATCATTACACCTGTGGCAAAAACGGCCAGTGAAAAATTACAAATGAAAGGTCGTCCTGTAAATGTGGAGAGCATCAAAACAGAGTTTAAAGAGGCCGCAGACCGGGTAGAAGGTAAAGCTATGCGGTGGACTAAGCAGCTGCGCAATGGTTCGGGCCTGAGCCAAAGTGCCAGAAGATTCGTAGACTTTATAAGCAAAGCGGTAGGCGTATTTTTGATTTTTTGGGGTTTAGCTTCTATGGTAAGCGTTAGCATCTTTTTATTCATCGATCCGAAACTTATACCGGCCCAAATTAATGGTGAGTTTACCTCCTTGGGTCAGTTGAGCGCTTTGTTTTTTGAAACAGGGCAGATCAATGATTTTATTTTCACGGGTGTTGCTTTGCTAGCTTTTTCTATTGCGCTATCCAGCATGCTGATCGGCTTTCGTCTACTTTTAGTATTACAGGGCAAATGGTTCCGAGCAATGCTTGGCTTATTTAGTGCAGCATCAGTAGTTGGCATCATTTTGCTTATTGTTGCAGGTGTTTCTACCGCTAAATCATTCGCAATAGAAGGAGGCTTGAGTGCAGAACTAAACGCTTATAATGGCGATTCTCTACAATTAGACATATCATCGGATCTTCATTTGTCTGCATTTAATCAGCATAAGTTACAGCTCAATGTAGGTGATTTCAAACCTAGTAGAAATCCTGATCAGGGCTTTCTACTTGCTGAAAATGGTCGTGTGTACAATAGTGGGATCGCCATTGAATACAGTACTTCATATGATAGCTTGTATCATATACGAATCGAAAAGAAAGCAAATGGTGCCTCTTACTTGAAAGCAAATCAGCGCGCTTCTCATATTCATTTTCCATGTCGTTTGAAAGAAGGTAAATTAGAGCTGTCAAGTGGCTTCTCTTTTCCAGCAAAAGACCGCTTGCGAGATCAAGAAGTGGTACTACACATTGAGGTTCCTAAAGGCAAGGTAGTCTTGCACAAAGACAAAGTTGTGTACCCTTATTTTTCGGAAACTGAGCAGGATCAGGTCAGCGACCGTGCGTATGTCTACGGCGACGGTCAGTACTCAGCGTGGTAACGAACGATCGCCCTTTCTTATTTGTTGGGCGTCTAGCCAATAGATGAGTTTGAAAGAAAAGCTGTTCAGCGCATTGGTTTGCAGGGTATTTGAAAGGTCTTGCCAATAGGCAACTTCTATAGCATCGTTACTTGCAAAAACGGAGTTTTTCCAAACGACATTGATTTCACTACCTGGCATAAATACCCAACGGAAAACAAGATCAATAGTAAAGGCATTGTAGTTAATATCATAAGCTGATTTACCCTCAGTAGTGAGCCCATTGAAGTCGGGCAGCAAAGACAAGCTTCCATCGGTTTGTAGCAGCGCAAACGCTTCGTATTGAAGTGCGGAGCGGTAATGCCTGAGGCGTAAACTCAAGGACATTCTGTTGGTCATGATGTAATCCAGAGAGATGGCCTGAACAGTAGTATTGCGGTTTCTTTTGCCGAATAGGATGCCTTGATAACTCATGGCAGGTGTAGCAAAAGGGATGGCATAACCCAAGTTGTTGTACTGGAGTTCTTTTTCAAAAGAGTAAATAATAAATAAGGCGTCTGAAAGCCTTACACGAGGGCCAAAGTTATAGGCGTATTGCTTCCAGGGGTTGCCAATGTATTCCACAAAGCTTCCACCTGCATCTATGGCAATTTTTCGTTGGTAATTTGTAGAAAACCACGTATTCACAAAGTAAAATTGAGGGATGGTAAATACTGCACCGTCGGTTCTTGGTTCAAAGTAGTCTTGTGATGGGCGCAGCGTTGCGCCACCGCTCCCGCCAAAAGCGTTGAATTTCTTTGTGACCGTAAAGAAATTCAGACTCGTCATATTGCTTGTGAATACATTGGGCTCGTATAAATAAGCTTGCGAAAAAGCGGCATTGACGCTCCATTTCATGAGTTTATCCCACTTTGGTGCAAACTCGCGATAAGCTATATTTGCATCAAAGACTCTACGGTTATTGTTGTAGTTAAAACCGAGGTCGTTGGGGTCGTAGGTATCGGACTCTTCTAGGTAACCAATGCCACCGATAAGCGCTCCACGTTGCTTTTGAATATTTAAACTCATGTTGTGTCCAAGTGTGCTATTCGCATCTAGCTGGGCAGATAAAATTCCTTTTCCGTTGATATTATAATTGTTGTCTTTGGAGTTGACATTAAAATTAAACGCCGAGACATTTGCGTCATAAAAAGAACCAGAACGCCAAACATTTGTGTTGGTAAAGGTAACGGAGGAATTGTTTTTGAGGTTTTGATCAAATACAACCACATTATAATTTGTCAGCGGTGAAATAAGAACTGCTCGCCTGGTTTCGTCTAGGGTAGAAACAGCGGTTCCAATTTGTTCGGCATTTACTGCATTGAAGACGCCGATACCTAAACCTTTGCTATTGCGACCTGAAATCTTTGAGGCATTATATAGTTGAGACGACCCGGGGGCATTTTCGAGGTATTCGTTTGGCTGAAGCATGGTTTGGGTGACCTTATATGGCGCTTGGATGCCAATTCGGCGGCTGTAGAAGATGCCCGCTTTATTGAAAAGCTCCATTCCTTCCGTAAAAAATTGACGGTTTTCATTGAATTGAACCTCGAATGGGCTCAGATTGAGGACTTGTTGGTCAAAAACTACTTGACCAAAATCAGGAACAAGCGTGACGTCGAGGGTAAATGCTTCATTGATACCATATTTGATGTCCATGCCGCCATTAAATGAGCGCAAAAGGCTTTTGGAGCCATCTGCGTTGCGTACTTCATCAGCGTAGGCTGAAACGTAGGGGATAAGTGCCAATCGAAGCGGGGGTGAAATATTTTTGATGTTGGTGATATCTCCGCTCTCTAATAGCATGTTTTCTAGGTCGGGGTTTACGGCCACCCAAGAAGATTCTTCTCGGTTTCTGGCAATTTGCCTTCCAAAATTGACCCCCCAATCTTGGACTTCTTTCTGCGGAAAACGCAGTGCAGAATAGGGGATACGAATTTCTGCTACCCAGCCATTTTCAACGATTTGAACAGCACTGTGCCAAACTAAGTTAAGTTTGTCGTTGTAATCGTTTGCCGCAATCTTGGCATCTAGCTGAACACCCTTGCTGGTCAGGCCAAAATAAAAACCATTCTGGTTATCGTTATAGGTATCCAAGAAAATTCCAATGATGTCACAATTAGGATGGTAGTCGTCTCGGAGGGAAAGTACTCTTGAAATCGAATCAGGTGGGTCTTGACAAAAAATGCCAAAATAGACGGCATCTTGATCGTAGAGTAATTGTACACTGGTTAAGCTTTTTGATGGTTTTCCTGGCTCCGGTTTGATTTGTATGAATGGAGCAGTAAGGTTTGTGCTTGTCCAAGAGGACTCATTCAAAAGGCCGTCGATGGTTATTTTTTCTGTACTGTATTTCGCCTCTAATTGTTGCTGTGTAAAGCCATAGAAAGGAATCAAAAAGAGCAGGTATTGCCAACGCATGGGCAAATTTACGATTTATACTCCTATGCACGCAAAAACAAGAAGGCATTCTGCTCGTGCTTAGAAAGTGACCCAGATTTTTAGTCCCTTTCTAAAATGCACCAAACAAATATAAAAATTGCTTGCTTTGGTCTAGCGCAAGTTCGTAATTTTGTACCATGGGAACATTTGACGCGCTCCAAGCACAACTCGAACAGCAAGAATGGCCAAATATTTATTTGTTTAAGTTTATTGTTCCCAATGACAACCACCATTTAGCGCTAGTAACTGCGCTTTTTGATGCCAACAGCGAAATCACTTATCATCATTCCGGAAACGGCAAGTACGTAAGCCTTAGCGCAAAAGAAGTGATGCTCTCTGCAACTGACATCATTTCTGTTTACGAACGTGCGGCACTTATTCCGGGAATAATCTCTCTTTAATGGAAGCAATTATCAAATTTTTGTTCGTCTCCTTGCTCATTTTGTTGGCCATAATTGCCTACAGAGCGCTCCTGCGTCGTTTTCAACGAGGACAAGTAAAGCATAAAGATTATTGTGAGCTTTATACCCTAGACCAAGAGCCAGCTCAAGGAGAGTTGTCATTCTACTTCGTTTGTCCTGAACTGACAACCGTTCAGTTCAGTATTTGGCAAAATAATGTGGAGATTCAGCAGCTGGCTCATTCCACATTCGAAAAGGGGGGGCATATTTTGCGTTTTGATAGCAAAGGCCTTGCCAATGGCGTCTATTATTATGGCATCAAAACCGCTGATCAAGAGACCAAAAAACGCATGACAATATCGAACTAGGTTCGGTTCAATCAGGACTCGTCTGTAGATTTCTCTACTTTAATACGCGATGGTTTTCTTGGTAATTTATACTTGGATTTATGAAAATCACTCTTGTAACCGTCGGTTTTGTCTATGCGGTAAACCAAGCCAAGGCTGTATTGAGCATATGAGGCACTACCTAAGATATCCACAAGCCCAAATTTATAGACACCTTGCGCCTGAAGACCAATTTGCTTACTGATCCAAAAAGTGCAGCCTGCAGAAAAGTTCACGGTGGGGGTGAGTAAAGGCGCGCTTTGCTTGGGGTCTGAAGAACGCAAACTAAAACCCATACCTGTTCCTAAATACGGATCAATAGCACCTCTCCCCAATTGTTTATAGAAAGAGTACTTCAGCGCCACATCAAAATAACCGATCAGGCCGTTCACTCCTGTTGAGTCATTGACAATTCTTTCTGGCTTGTAGGTTTGGGCACCCAATACAGCTTCGGCACTCCAGCCATTGTAAATATAGCGGTCAATATACAAACGCGATGGAAAGGGCAAACCGTGTAGTTGATCAAATGGCGCTGGATTGAGTTCTTGCCCGTCGTCGTCGGTAGTCGTCCAGGCCAGTCCAAATTGCCAAAAATAGTTATCGCGGTTGGTGATCATTTTATCTGGCTGTGCAAAGAGGTCAGTTGGGAGCAATGTACCGAGTAGGCCAAAAAAAGATAGAAGGAGATATTTGCGCATACGAATATTTGTATGAACAAAATTAAACATTAAACTGCAGGGCAGATCTTCATAAGGAATAAATCAATTGACAATGAATTGTTGATGTTGCGTTTGCCATTAAATGAGTAAATTTGGGGTCAATGGGAAAAGTTAAAAAATACGACCTCACCCTCGACGACGAACAACCCTTCGAAGTTTATGGAATTTCAAGTGCTTTTGCCGATTACCGACTTACTTGGGAGCTCAACCAAATGCTCGGCATTCATTTAGAAAAGGAACAACAACGTTTTGAACTTTACTTACCCAAATTAAAGATAAAGCATCCTTTTAGTTACTTCACATTTGAAGACCAAGAACTCTTGACCCGCTTTTTTTTGATTAAAAATAAACAAGAACAACAATTATTACAAGCAGATAGACCCATGATCGATTACTTTCTGGTCTTAAAAGAAAATTATTCTCACGAGCCTGCAACCTTAATCGAACAGCTCAGAACTATCAATGGCATCGTTGCTGTTTTTAGCTTTAATAGCCAAGAATTTGACATTTTAGATTACCTTACTAGTTAACATGAAAAGAACCAAAATAGTGGCCACAATGGGGCCAGCCTCTCTCAAAAAAGAAATACTTGCCGACATGATGCGTGCAGGGCTTAACGTTTGCCGACTAAATTTTTCGCATGGAAGCCATCAAGACCACGCCGGTGCAGTAGCACTGATCAGAGAACTCAATGAAGAGTTAGGCCTAAACGTTGCTATTTTAGCCGATCTTCAGGGTCCAAAAATTCGTACCCACGAAATGGAAAACAATGGTGTGCTCATCGAGGTCGGTCAGCAAATAGATATTGTCGTAGAAAAGGTCATAGGCAATAACAAGCGTTTTTCGATCAATTACCATTTATTACCTCGAGATGTGAATCCGGGAGAGCTCATTTTATTAGACGATGGCAAGTTGGTCTTAACTGTTTTAGAGACCGATAAAAAAGAAAAAATCCGCTGTGAAGTGATTCAAGGCGGTTTGCTGTGCTCTAAAAAAGGAGTCAACTTCCCGAACACTAAAATTTCCATGCCATCTTTAACGGAGAAAGATATTGAAGACCTCAATTACGCACTCAAATTAGGCGTAGATTGGATTGGGCTTTCTTTTGTTCGCAGTGCCAAATGTATTACTGATCTTAAAGAAAAGATTGCCAAAAAACGCAGTATAGCAAAAGTCGTTGCTAAAATAGAAAAACCAGAAGCCCTAGAAAACATCGATGAAATCATACATGAGAGCGATGCTTTAATGGTAGCGCGCGGAGACCTCGGTGTCGAAATCCCGTATCAGAATGTGCCGCTAATTCAAAAAATGATCATCGCCAAGTCTATTTCTAAAGCAAAGCCAGTTATTGTTGCAACCCAGATGATGGAATCCATGCTCAATAGCCTGACGCCAAGCCGAGCTGAGGTAAATGATGTGGCCAATGCTGTACTAGATGGCGCCGATGCCGTGATGTTATCTGGAGAAACTTCTGTTGGACAGTACCCAGTTCAGGTAGTTCAAACAATGGCCAATATCATCAAAGAAATGGAGCAGCACCCGAGTATGTATCACAAAGAAGAGCTGCCGCCAAAAGGGAGTCCGCGCTTTATTTCGGACTCAATATGTTTCAATGCTTGCCGCTTGGCTCAACGCGTCGAAGCCAATGCCATCATTACCATGACGTTTTCCGGATACACCGCCTACAAAATTGCTTCGCAAAGACCTGCTTCACAAATTTATGTCTTTACCCATAATCGTAAAATCCTTACCCAGCTCAATTTGGTTTGGGGTGTTCAGGCCTTTTATTACAATAAGCGTATATCAACAGACCACACCATTGCTGATATCAAACACATATTGAAAGAAGAAGGCCATCTTCAAAAGGGTGATGTAGTTATCAATGTAGCATCTATTCCCTTAGAGGATCTCGGAGGTTCAAATATGTTGAAGCTCTCCTACGTAGATTAACGGACGCCAGCAGTTTTTAATTCGCTTACCTTTACTGCATGAATCAGACTTGGAAACTCCGGGTTCAAGAACCAGTTCTTGCAGTTGTTGAACTCTCCGAAACACTTAAAATACCGCAGTTTGCTGCACAAATTTTGTTGCAAAAAGGAATAGATAGCCGTGCCAAAGCGGTTTCTTTTTTCAAACCACAAGATCAGCCCTTACACGATCCATTTTTAATGTGCAACATGAGTAAGGCTGTCTTGAGGTTAAGTCAAGCAATTACGAACCAAGAAAAAGTACTCTTATTCGGAGATTACGATGTAGATGGCACCACCGCGGTTGCGCTCATGCACGAACAACTCGCTTTACTCGGTCTTCACTGTGCTTATTACATTCCAGACCGCTACAAAGAAGGCTACGGTGTCAGTGAGGCTGGCATAGACTTTACGATTCAAGAAGGATTTCAACTACTTATCACACTAGACTGCGGTATTAAAGCCCATACCACATTAGAACGCGCCTATGCAGCGGGTATCGATATCATTGTCTGTGATCATCACCAACCCGACACCAAACTGCCACCTGCAATTGTACTCAATGCGAAGCAGGCAGGTTGTTCCTATCCTTACAAAGAATTATCGGGTTGTGGAGTCGCATTTAAGTTACTACAGGGACTCTATATACATCTTGAAAGAGACTTGAGCTCCCTTTTCAGAAGTCTTGATTTAGTTGCTTTGGCTATCGGTGCAGATATCGTGGAGTTGCTCGATGAGAACCGCACGCTTTGTGCCAAAGGATTGGCGCAGCTCAATGCAGCCCCGCGTCCGGCATTTTTGGCGATTCTCTCCCTTGCTGCTCAATCTCTACCGCTCTCGCTCCGAGACCTTGTCTTTATCTTGGCTCCTCGCATCAATGCCGCAGGCAGAATTGCGTCCGGCAAGCGCGCAGTTGACTGGATGCTCAGCAGCAACCAGAAAGAGATAGAAGAATTGGCATTAGCTATAAACAATGACAACACCACCCGCCGCGCCCTTGATCAAGAAATAACTGCCCAAGCCCTGGATCAAATTGCATCAGACCCCAATTTTTCGGCTCAACTCACCACTATAGTCTTTGACCCTAGTTGGCACAAGGGTGTGGTCGGAATTGTAGCCTCACGCCTAATAGAGAGCCATTACAGACCTACCATAGTACTTACAGAGTCTAATGGTGTTTTGACCGGTTCTGCGCGCTGTATGGCCCCACTGCATCTTTACGAACTCCTTGAATCTTGTCAAGCGCAGCTCCTTCAGTTTGGTGGGCATCAGTTTGCAGCAGGCCTCACGCTTTTACCAGAGCAGCTCCAAAAATTTAAAGCTGCATTTGAGCAAGCCGTATCAGTGGCACTCCTCGGCAAGCAACTACAACGTCAAATTGACATCGATACAAGCATCCATTTTAAAGAGCTCGGTTCTAACCCGCAAGTTCATTTTCCGCGTGTATTACAAATTCTTGCTGCTTTTGAACCTTGCGGGCCTGGCAATATGCATCCTGTATTTTTTGCTAAGAATTGTATCGTGGTTGAACACAAAGTGCTCAAAGGGTCACATCTCAAGCTCAAACTTACGCAGCCAGACGCGCATGTAATGATAGACGCCATTGGCTTTAAGCTCGCTGCTTTTGAAAAGCAATTAGCTCCTGGGGTTAGGATAGATATCGTCTTTCAGATCACGCCCAATTCTTACATGAACCGCACCACCTTACAACTCCAACTTCAAGATTTGTGTCTGAGCGCATAAGATTGTGTAATTTTGCAATATGTTTACAGGAATAATCGAAGATATCGGCAAAGTACTAGCCATTCAAAAAGACGGAGGCAATATTCATTTTACGATTGCCTCTGGTTTATCCTCTGGTTTTAAAATAGACCAAAGCGTGGCTCATAACGGCTGTTGTTTAACTGTGGTATCGCAGCATAATGACCAACATGTCGTTACAGCTATTCAAGAAACACTGCTCAAAACCAATTTAGGCTCATGGCAGGTGGGTAGTAAAATTAACATGGAGCGCTGTATGCAGCTCGGGGGGCGTTTAGATGGCCATTTGGTTCAAGGCCATGTAGATTGTGTTGGCACCTGCACTGAGGTACTCGATGAAAACGGATCTTGGCGCTTTACTTTTTCACATCCAGATTCTTTTGTTACTGTAGAAAAGGGGTCTATAACAGTAAACGGCACAAGTTTAACCGTGGTAGATGCTCAAAAGGCCGCTTCTCTGTTTGCATCATTCCATATACGTATGAACACACTAACTTCCATCAAATAAATGCAGGAACCGAAGTCAATTTAGAATTTGACATTATCGGAAAATATGTGGCTCGCTATCTAGGATTGCAGCAGTCTTAAAGGATTAAAATGAAATAAAAATGGCGGCTCTATAGGCCGCCATTTTTATTTACTTCAATATGAATATTAATTGCGATCAGGACTTGGTGACTCGTCAGTTGGTACGGGATCTTTTATACCTAAGACGCGTTTTGCAACAGGGTCGTTAGGTTCAACTGCAAGAATTTGTTCAAAATATGATTTCGCTTTATCAAGATCTTGGTTTTTTGATTTAGAATGGTAATCTGCGCAATAACGTAACGCTTCCAAAATAAAACTTTTCTTTGAAGGTTGTTGACGATCAGCTTCTTTGACAATTTCTGTGACTTTTGAGTAGTATGGGAATGCACGCCAAGTTGCATTTACTGCACTATTCAATGTATCAAGTTTGTAATTACATCTGGCTCGGTAAATGAAAGCTGGTACGTAAGTAGAGTCATTTTCTATGACAATTTGAAATAGACTGTCTGCTATGGCGTAGTTTTTCAAACCAAAATAGTAGGCCTTACCTAAATCATATTCTTCATGGGCTAACAATTTACCATTTTTTTGACGGCGATCAGCATAATGAGAGATGACTTTGTCGTACATTTTATTTTTAGAATATAACCTCAAAAGATCGTTGGCTAATTCTTTATAGCCAGTTTCGTTCATAGAAGCTGCCTTTTCAAATGCGAGAATTGTGAGGCTGTCATTGCCCAGTTTTTGAAAGATAGTACCTCTTACTTTGTAATCTTGGTAATTGATTTTGTCTTGCGGAACCAAAGAAAAAAAGCGGTCAGAAGCACTCAACCCCTTTACCAAAGTTAGCGAATCGTTATTATCGGAATAGGCAAACGTGTACATACGCTCGGTGTAAAAATTGGAAAGTCCGTTTGTTTTGAGGACTTCAAGTTGGTCCAAAAGCGTGCTGTAAGCTTTTGCTCCAAATAAGGCGTTTGCATAACGGTAACGAGATTCAATATTATTGTTGAGTTCAAGGTATTTTTCCCAGTTTTCAATGGCTTTATCGTTTTTCCCGAACATCATGTAGAGCTCTGCATTTAGACGATACGCTGGCGCATAAGTAGGATCAATGGCTTTGGCCTCATTGTACATCTTATTGGCCTCTTGTTCGTTGCGTGCACGTTGATAAATAAGTGCTTTGCGGACAATACCTCGTGGAGATCTCGGATTAATAACCAAAACTTGATTATAAGCCTTTAGCGCTTCAGAGGCATCTGAAGAATTGCGGGCATAAAGTGCATCGCCTTTGAGCAAATAGTTGTCTTCGTTTTTAGGATCTTTGATAATGGCCTCTTCTAATAAGATGAGTGCCTCATCTAAATTCTTATTAGGGGCTTCAATATAAACTTCAGCAATACCGCGAATCACTTCTGCTTTTTTTAGCTTGTCTCTTTTTGTCATCAAAAGCGCTTTGGTGAATTCTGCTTTTGCTTCAGTGCTTTTGCCTTCTAGCCAAAGTACACGACCATACCCAACAAGTGGCATTGCACGGAGTTTGTCGACATCATAGCCTTTTTTCCACATGATTTTTGCAGAGTCGACTTCTTCCATTTCAAAGTAACAGTCTCCGTAATAAAAGTAGTTCTCCCCATTAATAGGGTCTGCTGCAATTAACTTTTTAAAGTCGTTAATTGCCTCGCGGTAGCGTTCGTTTTCAGTTTTTGCATTGGCAACTTGTAAGCTCTGTGCGTAATGCAATCCAGAGAAAAGTAATGTGGAAAAGAGTATGATGCGTTTCATATTTATTTTTTTTATGTAAATACGGGCCAAAAATAGCCTAGTTTTTTGGGATACAAAAATTGTGCCTGTTATTATTTTTTGAAATTATTGCAATACTAGCCGAACCGGTGTGAGCGCAGGTACGAGTCCAGACTTCTGAATAATGAGTTGTCCTTTATCGTCTTTTTTCATAAACAACACAAAGCCGGTATGGAGTCCTGAACGGCGCCCTTTGTTAATGACCCAAATGTCTCTAATTAAAGGATATTCTTTGGTATAAATAAATCCAGCGTAGGGTTTACAGGCGTCTGAAGGGTTGTTCGAAAAAACAGAAGCAACCCGGACTCCGTCCATAAAAGACTGAGAAGTGGGGTCGTCTTGGTCAGAAATCCAGTTTAAACCAATGATACCCATGGCACCTGGGTGGGTCTTTACGTAATTGATCACCTCTTCGTTCGACTTGAGTGCAGAAACACGTGTGGAAAGCTGATCAATTTGCAACATATTTGTCAGGTAGTTGAAATTAGCAGAGCCTTTTTGATCAAATACAATTTGTGTTGGGTTTGCATTCGAAGGTAAACGCGCATCATTATCAGAAAGAAGCCTTTTGATTTGCGCTACACTTAGGATCGTGTCTGTCATGGAAGGATGCATGATGATTACGACGGCGTCTGTTGCAATCTTATCACTGCGGTAGGACACATTTTTGCTTTTGAGGTACTCTTTTTCTTTGGTGTTGAAGTTGCGCGTAATGACAATCGTTTTGGTCTTGTTTGCGTAAAAGGCAGCGATTATTTGATTCTCAGCGCTAAAGTTTGCCGTTACCTTTGCTTTTGGATACTGACTCTCAAACGTAGAAATAGAGGTCATAAATAAGGGCTTAAACGACTCTTCGACATATATATGGGCTTTTCCACGGCCATGTGCATCCTTTTGATAGACAAATGGGTTATTGTTGCTATCGCAAGCAGTAAGTAGCACAGCACAAAAAAGAATGAAAAAAGTTGTTCGCATTTTTATTTGTTGATTTTAAAAGCATTAAAGACACGCCACCCACGAAAAACACCATAGCTCACAAACACTATAACTAAAGTATTTTTTCGCCATGATTCCATCGGAAACAAATCTGTAAATAGCAATACAATTGCGAACACGATGCAAAGTACAACTACGAGTATGCCGAGAGATAACTGAATATATTTCATATTTAGTTGGGAAAAAAAATCCCCATCGAAATGGGGATTTAAAAGAAGATTTGATGCTACTGTGTGTCGTAGATAATAGGAACACGAACCCAAAGCCTTACTGGGCGCCCAGCGTTTTTGGCAGGCGTCCATTTTGGCATTTTGTTGATGATATTGAGTGCTTCTTTGTTACATGCAGGGCATTCTATGATTGCGCGCTCTACACTCGCATTAGAAATACGTCCGTCTTTTTCAACAACGAAACGAACTACAACACGTCCTTTGACACCGAGTTCAATGGCTTCATCAGGGTAATTGATGGTTTCATTGATAAAGGCAGCGAGTTTTTCATAGCCACCAGGAAATTCAGCGTCTTCTTCTGCTACATCTACAATGGCTTCAACCACAGGTACATCCGTGAGCCCAGGACCTTCGTCTTGCGTTTCTGGTAAGCCCCACGAGTCTTCACCTTCATTGGTTTCGGTAGAAATTGTGATGTTTTCAAGTTGTGCTTGAGAAGGCATTTCGTCTTCAACTGGGTCGTCCTCAGCTACCGGTGCAATGAACGCTTGCGTTTCGGTCATTGGGGGTGGTGGAGGCGTGGTTGGAGGGGGTGGTGGTGGAACTTCATTAGGTGGAGGTGCAATAGTGAAGTTTTTTTCACTTACTCTTGGTTTCTTTACCTCTTCTTTGGGAAGGTTCTTGATGATAAAAGTTACAGCGAAAAGAAGGGCTGCAAAACCTACTAGACCACCTAAAATGAGGGTCATGCGTTTGTTGTAGCCTGAGCGCAGGACATAAGCGCCGTATGCTCTATTTCGATGTGCAAAAACAGCTTCGTTACGGCTTACAGAGGTGATGGCTTCCCAGTTTCTATTGACGTAGTAGTCAAAAAGAGAGAAACCGGTAATAAGAGCGACGATTACATAAATGACTGTCATGGCCTTAGTTTTTTTCTTTTAATAACTCTTTTTCTCCAGGCGACAAATCAGTTGGTGCAATTACACCGACGTTTGCAATCTTGAGTTCGTCCACTAGGTCAATGAAACTTTTGCAAAGGGCTTTGTCATCGGTTTTGATGAGTACTTTAACCGCTTCTTTGTCTACGGTGAGCTCATCTAATTTGCGTTCAAAGGTACTATCTGCAATTTGCTTTTTGTCTAGCTTTTGTTCGAGTATCGCCTTATTTCTAATAACGTATTCGTTCCAAGAAGCTAACAATTTTCTGACACTATTTTCTCCAGAACCAAAATTTGCTTCTTCGAATTGGGTGGGGCCATTTGGCCCGGGGTTATCTTTCGTGTAAAATTCTCCGCGATAGTAGTATACTTTGTCGTCTGCTAGAACGAAAGTAGCAGCGTTGTTTACCTTTGGTGGTTTTACATCGGGGCGATCTTCTATTTTAGCGGGATAATTGAGCGGCAAGACCTTAGGCTTACTGAAGGTTGAAGTCAAGACAAAGAAAGTAAGTAGGAGGAACGCTAGATCCACCATAGGGGTCATGTCTACGTGTGTAGAACCCTTTTTGGCTCTTTTCTTGCCTTTTTTGCCGTGGTCGCCACCGCCGCTTTCTGCGATTTGTGCCATGTTTTATTAGTTAACCGGAATTGCTTCCGCAGAGGTTACAAAATTCAAATTATTCAAATTCAATTCTCTGAATACATCAATTACAATAGCAGCATCTTTGTACAGGGTTTTGGAATCTACACGCAAAATAAATTTAGGCTTGAAATCTTCCATTTTTGGGTCGGCACCTTTGAGTTTTGCTTTTTCATAAGCGGTGCGCCCGGTATTGCCAGCTGCACTTGCAGCAAAGGAAATCCAGTCTAAAAGTTCGTTGTGCGTAGAGTCTGTAGGGATCCCTTTGGTAGGGAAACTTGCACGTTTAGCTGCTTCGGTATTCATGTATGCAGGAAGTTCTTGCATGGTACAACCAAAGGTTGACATAAAGGAAAACTCTTCTACTTGCTCTTCATTAAGGTTTACCTTATATTTTTCGAGCATGCTGCTAAGCATTTCTTTGCGGGCTTCAGGGTCGGAAAGGTTAAAGAACACGCGGCCGTCTTTATCTAGGGTAACCATCAAGACATTGGTAGGGATAATTTTATCGCTAATACTTGATGGTGTTTCTACGGTTACGGGTTCTGCAGTCCTAAATGAAGCAGTCAACATAAAGAAGGTCACAAGCAAGAACGCCAAGTCTACCATAGGGGTCATGTCTATGGAAGGAGTGCCTTTGGGCATTTTGATTTTTGGCATTGCTTGAGGATTTACTTAATGAAGTTTCAATTAGTTATTGGCAGCAAAATCTTGAACAATAGTAAAGCTTGCTTCGTCGATACCATAGGTCATGGCGTCGATTTTAGTGGAGAAGAAGCTAAACGCGATGATCGCGATAGTTGAACCGGTAATACCAAATGCGGTATTGATAAGTGCCTCGGAGATACCAGTAGAAAGTTCTGCCGTATCTGGAGCACCTTGTGACATAGCGGCAAATGAACGAATCATACCAAGTACGGTACCAATTAGACCAATTAGCGTAGAGATGGATGCTGTAGTGGAAAGAACAGGTAGGTTTTTAGAAAGCATTGGCAGTTCTAAGGATGTAGCTTCTTCTAATTCTTTTTTCAAAGCCTCGAGCTTTTGTTCTTTGTCCATGTGGTCGTCTTTGGTCATCATTTGGTATTTTACCAAACCAGCGCGTACTACATTAGCCAATGAACCGCGTTGTACATCACATGCTTCAATTGCACCACTAATGTCTTTAGCAGCCATCAATTCTTTGATTTTTTCAATGAATTGGTTGGCTTTGCCTTTTCCGTTCGCTAACATAAGTGTCACCAAACGCTCAATTGTAAAAATTAATACGATGAGGTTAACGGCAACCAAACCAGGTACGATAAAACCACCTTTGTAGATAACTCCCATGAGGTTTCCTTCAACTGGCTCTGCTTCTGGATTTCTGTCCACGAAGTTTCCTGGGTCACCAAAAATAAATTTGTAAATTAAGATACCTGCAATGAGCGCAAGTGCAATTGCCAGAAATGCAATAATAGCTGAGAATCCTCCGGCGGTTTTTTGTTTTTTGTCCATAATGATCGTTTTTTAATTTTTCATTTTTACAATTGAACGCCAAATATAAAAAAACTTTAGCCCCTTTTCAAAACGAAATTTAATGTTTCCAATTCCGTAACGCATAATTATTGTCTTTCTAACAAAAAGCTCGCGATTTTGAGCTGATTAAAGCCAGAATTCAATAACTAGGGCAATAATTCTTAATATAGATTTAACATTGTTCTTTTTGAAGAGAAGCAGCAAATGTTTGTGCATAAAAAACCCCTCAGTCAAAAAGAAAGAGGGGTTTAATTGAGGTCTCAAGCAGATTCGAACTGCTGTAGACGGTTTTGCAGACCGGTGCCTAACCGCTCGGCCATGAGACCATCAGGTGGGCAAAGATAAGAAATTTTACAGTTTTAAAAAAGTCAGACCTTGAACTTGATTAGTTTTTTTGATAAAAGTCGTACGTTAACGTATAAGTTGAATTTTGGTTCTCAAAATTTGTTTGTTGTCAAATGCTACTTCTACAAGATAAAGACCGTTTACTTGAGTATGTAAACCTACTTCAAATGAAGTTAGGTGATCGCCTCTAGCTTCGTGAATCAGAACACCAGAGACATTGTAAATGCGCAATAATTCAAAACCACTAATGGTTTGAATTGTGAAGTTTCCGCTGTTCGGGTTGGGGTAACATTCAAGTTTGTTGATGGTTGCCAACTCGTTTATTGCTGTGCCTGAGCATACTTCATTACTCGGTAAACCATCGCAGTAAGTGGTAGGGTAAAGATAAGCTTGTTCTTGCATTTCGTTGGGAGCTAACAACATTGTTTGCGTACAGCCCAAAATACCAATAAGAAAGTCCCGAACGAAGCGCTCGGTACTGTCCATATAGGCTGCATTGCTAAAATAGGGCACATGCGATGCATCATTAAAAGTATAAATTTGATTGCTTACGCCAATTGCGCAAGCACGCTCGTGCAACATACGACTGCCATCTAGATACATTAGCGGAGTTCCAGGATTAACTAAGCCACGGTTGTAGGTTACTGTTGCGTCATTGGTCCCGTGCACAGAACACAACGGCACGTCGCCGGCTTCTAGCCAATTGTAGCGCGCCAAAGCGCCGCAGCCATTGATAACAGCATGCACTTTTGTAGAATAGCCAGGGTTGCCCGAGTTCCCCTCTAGGCCACCAAGGCTTGTTAAAGCGCTTGTACTCATGTAATCACTAAACTCGCATGCATCATTGAGGTAAGCCACGTGAAGTGCAGTAATTGCTCCGGCCGAGCTACCTCCAATGAAGATATGATTGGTATCGATTTTAAATGTATTTGCAGTTTGTGCGTCTTGGTAAAAATAGCGAATAGCTGCTTTAAGGTCTTGAACAGCGCGCACTACTGCCTTAATTGCATTCGTGGAGTCAAAGGGAAAGAACCCCAATCGATAGTCAATACTTGCACATGCATAACCCTTTTTGGCAAAACGTTCTGAAAGGGTTTTAACATCTAGGTCAGTTTTGCTTCCGCCAATAAAGCTACCTCCGTGTACCCAAATGATGAGTGGCCTTGCAGTTAAAGGATCGTTGGTGGGCTCGTAAAAATCAAGTTTGAGAGTTGTGTTGGAATTGGCCCAATTGTTATTTTGACCATAAGTAATATTACTTGTAAGGTCAAACTGAGTAAAAACCGTTTCTGCGTAGCGGCCGCTTGCGCAGGGGTCTTGTGCATGAAGTGTTGTAATGCTCAGAAAAATGGCACCAATAAGGCCATGTAGTTGTTTCGTCATGTATTCAATTTGTTTCTAAATTTATGAAATTTTCATAGGAAGCCCCAGAATTTACTTACTTTGCTTCTAAAATATTTTGATGTTAAAATTCACCTACTTTTTCTTTTTGATTGGAATTCAATCATTTCTTGCACAAGATTTACCAGCTTATCAGATTTTCGATAGCAATGGAAAGAAAGTTTCTTTTGAAAAAATAGCAAGGGCCGCCAAACAAAGCGAGTTGGTTTTGTTTGGTGAATTTCACGACAACCCCATAGCACATTGGTTGCAATTAGAATTGACACAGCAAATGTTTGCTGAACATGGAAGCAATTTGCAATTGGGATTTGAAATGTTTGAACAGGATCAGCAAACGGTTTTGAGTGCTTATGTAAACGGAGAAATTGCTCAGGATAAGTTGAAGGATACCCTGCGGTTGTGGCCAAATTACCACACAGACTATGCGCCTTTAGTAGCGTTCGCTAAAGAAAAAGGCCTTTCTTGTGTGGCAACGAATATTCAAAGGAAGTATGCAAGTATGTTATTCAAGAAGGGAAGAGCGTCGCTAGACACACTACCGGAGCACATCAAACAACAAATGGCACCACTCTCATTTGCTTTTGACACCACACTATCTCAGTATCAAGCCATGAAAGGAATGGGCGCTCATATGGGGCCTGGAATGGGTTGGCGCATGGTAGAGGCTCAGGCGATCAAAGATGCAACGATGGCGCATTTTATTTTGCATAATTCGACGCGTAAAATTGGTACGGTTCACTTGCATTTTAATGGGGCGTATCATTCCGATTTTTATCAGGGAATCATGTGGTATGTGCAGCAAGAAGCACCACAAATGAACATATTGACTATAACTACGGTTAGTCAGAAAGACCTTCGGAAATTAGAAAAAGAACACAATGGACGGGCTGATTTTATTATATGTGTACCCGAGAATATGACGGCAACTCACTAAATTATTTCAACGGAATCCCTCTTGAACTCACTGGGCCCAGTGCTTTGCTTTTTTCAAGGCTAAAAGTAAAGGTTGTACCAACACCAAAAGAACTCGCTACCTGAATTTGTTGGCCGTGCGATTCAATAATATGCTTGACAATAGCCAACCCTAAGCCCGAACCGCCTTCGTTTCTGTTCCGACTTTTTTCAACTCTGTAGAAACGCTCAAAAAGGCGAGGAAGGTGCTGTGGTTCAATTCCAGGTCCATCATCTTTCAATTGAATGTTATAGGTATCGTCGATTTGAACAATATTGATGCACATTTCTCCACCATCTTTTCCGTAGGCAATGGCATTGGTAGACAAATTAATGAGAACTTGAGCAATTTTATTTCGATCGGCATTGACATAGCAAAAAGGGTCAGCTACTTCTATCCTTAATCTGTAACGTTTTTCATTGGCAATGAGCTCCAAAGCTTCAAAGGATTCTTTGACGAGGTCCAGTAAGTCAAAACTTCTGATGTCTAATGGAATGCGCTCTATTTCTAGTTTAGTGAGCTGATCTAGGTCTTCTAAGATATGGGTCATGCGCTCTGTTGATTTTGATGCGCGCTCTAAAAAAGTTTTGAGTACCTCAGGATCTTCCATACCTCCATCTAGCAAAGAATCGATGTATCCTTGGATAGAAAAAACGGGTGTTTTGAGTTCGTGGGCGAGGTTACCTAAAAATTCTTTTCGAAAAGCAGCTTGTTCTTTTAGCTTTTCAATTTCGAGATTTCGTTTTTGTTTCCACTCTTTAACGTCTTCTTCTCCTTGATCAACAAGCTGATCTATGGTTTGATCCGTTCTTTTTTCGGCATCCATATTTTGAATACTTCTATAAATCAAACTCATGCGGTATTGCAAAAAGCGTTTGATGATGTAGTAAAAAATGGTGTAGGCAAAAATTCCAGTAACGAGGGGTATTAAAAAAATGAGGGTATTGCTTAACGTGACAATTTGAAGGTGCACGAAGAGTGTAAAGAGGAAACTCAATACATAAAATAGAATACTGCCACTTAAAACTAAGAAACTTGGTCTAGCTTTTCTCACTTTTCATTGAAGGTATATCCGACGCCTTTTATGGTACGAATATACGTATCTCCAAGTTTTTCGCGCAATTTTCTAATATGAACATCGATGGTGCGCTCACCTACTATGGTGTCGTTACCCCAAACTACAGCTAAAATTTGATCGCGGTTAAAAACCTTACCAGGGCGGCTTGCAAGTAATTCTAATAGTTCAAATTCTTTTTTTGGCAATTGAAGTTCTTTACCTTCAAGCTCTACCATGTAGCGATCTCTATCGATAACGATATTTGCTGTGCCTTCTGCACCAGCTTTATTTTTGAGGCGGCGCAATAAAGATTCAATTTTGCTAATGAGTAAACGTGGTCTGATGGGTTTACTGATGTAGTCGTCGGCACCTGCTTCAAAACCGGCAATTTGCGCGTAGTCTTCTGTTCTGGCCGTTAAGAAGGCAATGACCGGCTGAACCATATTGAGGTCTTTTCTGATCACCTGACACGTTTCGATGCCATCCATTTTGGGCATCATTACGTCTAAAAGAATTAAGGATGGATTGATTTGCTGCACTAAGCGCAGTGCTTCAATGCCGTTACTCGCTGTAAACACTTTATAGCCTTCTTTGCGAACGTTGTAAGAGAGAAATTCGAGGATGTCTGGCTCGTCATCTACAATGAGTATGGTGTGGCCTTTTGTGTTTTCCATTATCCTAATTTTAGAATACAAAGGTCACTTCGAAATCTAATGACTTCATTAATCAATGATTAAATAAGCATTAATTCATTTATACCATTAATTAACATTAAATTAATATAAAGGGAAACCTAAGACTTCCCTTTATTGTTGAGAATTTTTGAAAGCTTATTCAAAAACAATTTTCATTTCGACGCGTCGGTTCTTCTGACGGCCTTCCGGCGTATCGTTTGTGGCAATCGGTTTGGTTTCGCCAAAGTACAGTGTAAGTAAACGAAACTCTTCTACGCCTTGGATCATCAAATATGCCTTGAGTGCCTCTGCACGTTTTTTAGAGAGCGCTAAATTCAGGTTGTCGTCCCCAACGTTATCGGTGTGGCCAGTAATTTCGAGTTTCCAAGTCGTTTTCTTTTTGAGAACTTCTGCTAGCTCATCGAGCGATGGCTTAGAGCTTTCAAAAATCACGTCTTTATTGGTTTCAAATTCTAAATTGTCAAATGCCGTTTTGAGTACTTCAATTACCGCTTGTTCAATGACTGGGCAACCCTTATTTGATTTTGGACCCGGGGTATTGGGGCAGTCGTCGTCTTTATCGAGTAGGCCATCGTTGTCAGAGTCTTTATATGGGCAACCTCTATTGGCTTTTGGCCCTGCGAGTTTAGGGCAGTCGTCGTCTTTGTCGAGCAAGCCGTCGCCATCGGTATCTGGCCATGGGCAACCTTGGTTTTCTTTCGGCCCTGCTACCTCTGGGCAGTTGTCTACAAAGTCATAAAGGCCATCGGCATCTTGATCTGGGCAACCTTGATTTTCTTTGGGGCCAGCGTTGTCAGGACACACATCGTCAGCATCCGTAATGCCATCGGCATCGCGGTCAGGGCAACCTTTGAGTGCTACAACGCCCGCTATAGTAGGACAGGCATCTTCGCTATCGATGATTTTATCTCCATCGGTGTCTGGGCAACCTTTGAATTCTTTGAGGCCGGCAACCGTTGGGCAAGCATCTTCGCTGTCGATTATTTTGTCACCATCGGTATCTGGGCAACCTTTAAATTCTTTGAGGCCAGCAACGGTTACACAGGCATCTTCTGAGTCTGGAATACCGTCGCCGTCGGTATCTGGGCAGCCTAAGAAGGCCCATACTCCGGGCACATTTTTGCATTCGTCCATTTTGTCTGATACCTTGTCTTTATCTTTATCTTTTACACGGTGGTACAGAATGGGTAGACGCGTCCCTACGTAAAAGTCTACACCACTAATTTGGTTTTGGGCACGTATTAAATTGAGGTCGTTGAGCCCGAGAATAACTGGGCCTATTCGGGTGGCTAAACCGCCTCGCAAACCACTGTATTGATTATAGGCGATAGGTAGATAAAGTCCAAAATAAGGGCTGTCGAAGCTAGGCGTCAAAGAAAATTGACTAGCTATATTTACTTTGGTGTCCTTGTTTTTAGGAATCATATTGACCATTGCTGTGGCATTGAGGTAGAAATAACTCCAAATATGGTAGTCGAGCTGCAGGCTAAGGGCAGTTGGGGTACGCATCCGGTAGGTTTGAGATGGATCTTGTAAGGCAAACCATTCTGTGTTGTTAGCTGCTGTCGATTCATTGATTAAAGAATCGATGACCATATCAAAAGTCTCCAGATCAGTTGCGCTATCAAAACGACGGAGATCGAAAAACGCATTTGAATTGACTACAAAGTTTCGGCTGAGCCCCCCTTTAGTGAACTTCATTCCTCCCATGTCCAAAATAGAAAGCCCAACTCTTGCTTTGTATTTATTTTCATTGCGCATCCAGAGGTCGGTTTTGCCGTCCATATCGTATTTGTATTTTGCATAGTTCGGACGCCATTCGTATACAGCACCTAAATCAAGACCAATTCCCATTGAACCGGGTTTGAGATAAGAGGAGATGTTATTCTCGTTAATTTGTCCGTTGACACCCGCAGTAATAAAATCGCCTACTTCTTTGGAGTAACCGTAGTCAAAAGTACCTGCTAAATATTGAGAGGTATCTTCGTTGATGAGGTTGTAGCTGAAATTTTCGGTATGTACATAGGCACTTGCAAAACCTAGTAAAACTTTCGGGCTGATACCGATTTTTAAAAAATGTTCTTTGTTGTCGATCAGCACTTGGCTGTAGTTGAATCCGATTTCACTCCACGTGAGGTGATTCACATTGACGAGCTCTTCATTGAGTTGTATGTTCCATAAAGCAGGGTATTCTAGACCCGCTTCTGAGAGTACGGCTAATTTAGGATCCATATTGTCTACGTTGGTAATTGAGCGCAGATTTGCGTAAAAACCCAGTGACTTCTTTTCACCGATATGAAATGCTAAATTGAAGAGATCCAATCTAAAGTTGATATTTGCCCCTAAAACGCCCGATGAAGAGGGGCTGTAGTTGCGGACAATTAAGCGATCGATGAAACTAGACGAGGGGTAGGCCCAAGAATTCAAGACGGCCGTGTCTGCAAACGATCGGTACCACCAATTGCCTTCGCCACCTTGTTCGGCGCGCATGGCGTCGGCGTTAAATGAACCAAAGTTTTGATAAGTAAATAAATTGAGGGCAGGGAGTGCAAGATCCATTTTGTACCGCCCATCTACAAATGATGCAGGATTGACTAAATTTCCTAGTGCACCTGCATAATTACTGGAGTTAACACCAAGATAGGCCTGTGCTTGCACTTGAAGCCCAGAAATGATCAATAAAAAAGTGAAGGTGATTTTGCTCATTGTTTTGTGTATTGAATGATGTAGTTTCCGAGATAGGTAGTAACTGAATAGGCATTATTGCCAAAGGCGCTGAGTTGCACAACTTGTTCGCCGTGACGCTTGTCTGTATCGAGGTTGTGACCTGCATCGTCTAGTAAGTAGATTTGGTTGTCTACGGCGTCTAAAATACTTAACATGGTCTTTTTGTTGGGGCCATAAAAACTACTGAACGTAGTAAGTTCAATGGCATTGAATGATTTTTCCCATATGCGTTGTCCTTTTGTATCCAAGGCGAAAATTGATTTATTGCGTTTAAAAACGAGAATTTGGCGATTCAATTGTAGGTACGCCCCAATGCATTCAACGTTGGAAGGCACTGTAAATTGTTTGGCGCCTTCAAGGGCACATACAGTCGCAGTGGTATTTTGCACTTTTACGGCAAAGGCTGCATTGGTGTTGCCAATCAGAACATAGGTAGAATCTGCATTTTGCTTCGTCGCTGGCTTTCTTTTAGTCAGGTCAATAAATTGTATTTGTTGGTCCGTTAAAATACTGACATAGGTTTTTCCATTTTGCCTAAAGCTATAAAGGTCTTTTAATTTTCCGCTGATGCTAAATTGTTTAATTACGGCTCCGTTTTCGTTGACGAGTTGAACAGCTGCGCCACCGTTTGAACAGATAAATTCTTTTTTGCCGTTGTTCTCATTGACTTGAACTCGGGTGCCGGCTTCGTGGGTCAGGCGATATATAAGCCTTCCTGTTTTATCGTAAAGTTGGGCTTCGTGTTCAAATTGAACGCAAATCAGTGCACTTGTTCCGGATATTTGGTAAAGATCGCTGACCTCTTGTTGGAGCGGTTTTTCCCATTTGCGCAAGCCATTGATGTACCCAACTAATTGATGGTTTTCATTTAAAGTAATGACATTACCTCGCTCGGCAAATGCAGCAAAGCGAATCACCCTAAAACCCGGATTCATGACAAAATAATCGCGAATTTCTTCCTGATTTTGCTGAATTTGAGCACTTGACTTGTGATAGCTCGTTTCTAGAATTTGTTGACCTAGTAGGGTGACGGTAGTTTTCTGAAGTGCATCTACCCAGCGCGCACTCACTTTGCGGGGCATATTGGCATAAATTCGTTGCGCTTTGTTTTCGTTCTGAGCAACGGTTTGGCCGAGGCTAGCCGCAGCTAAAGATTCATCGAGCAGTGCTTTGCTAGGACTGGCAAAACCAAACTGCTCAAAAACGCCAACATACCAAGTCTTTTTGCTTTTGTCAACGAGACTAGAAAATGACAAATTGGAAAAAGCAGCACTTTCGGTATTGAGTTCTTCTTTTTGGAAGAATTCGTTGAGGGTTTGAATCGGATGCGCGTTGCCTTCAAAGTCAAAAATAATGAGGCTGGAACTGTCTTTTTTTAAATGTACAAAACCGCGGTTGATACATTTATGCCAAGGTGTTTTTACAAAGTTAGGGTCGAGTTGTTGAGCATAATTTTTTTCGTAGAAAAAATACTGCTTGAAAAAATCAGGAGTCACCGTTGCAAACAGGGCTTGATCGTCTATTTTTCTTAAAGATGGATTTGGGTTCTTGTATTTAATATATCTATAAAATCCATCTTTCTTTTTGTAGGTTTCAGTGAGCCGAATTTGACCATCTTTGCTCCATTTTAACCAAGCGTAACTGGCCTTACTACTGATTTGAATGTGGAAAGGCACAGCCGCTGGCAACTCACCCTCGTAAATCAAAAGTTGGTTTCGGTTATATTGGCCATGTAATTTACCGTACTCAAAACTTTTAAGCTTGCCCATTTCAAATGGAAATAATCCATTATTAAAAAGGTCTAGAACTTCTTTTTTAGTCCAGTTGCCTTTCTTTTCAACGAGTATTTTGGTGGAATTTTTACTAAAAGAGAGCGTCAGCGGTTCTTTGCAGCGTCTGCGTATGGAAAAGTAAAGGCTTTCGTTGAGCTCAGTGGTAACTAGCCCTTCGTTCTCCCAATCAAAAGCACCCTGGTCTTGAATAAAATAAACAGTTTGGTCCTTATGGTTGAAGTAGCGTTTGAAATCAACTAGATTTTCATTGGAAAGCAAGTCATAAGAGCTGAAAATCACCCAACCAAAAGCGAATAAGCTGATAAATAGCAGGATAAGACGTTGGCGCATTTGTTTTTGATCAAAGTTAAGTGGAGTTTTCACTCTTTTGGCAGCTGAAATTGAATCTAATCAACAAGTGGTTGTGTACACAGTTTAAGGGCCTTCAGATTTAAAGAGATCGAGTTGAATTTCGTTGGGCAGTAATTGAAATGTAAGTCTGTGATAGGGGCTAACGCCAAATTCAGCAATTGCCCTCCGATGTTCTTTTGTCGGGTAACCTTGGTTGCGCTCCCACCCATATTGCGGATGGCTTTCGTGTAAATGGCTCATCAGCAGATCTCTTTGCGTTTTGGCTATAATACTCGCTGCGGCAATGCTCGAAAAACGCGCATCACCTTTTACCATACATTCGTATGGGATATCTTGATAGGCTTTGAACCGATTGCCGTCGACTAATATAAATTGCGGTTGTTGTTGCATTTGGGCGAGCGCCCGATGCATTGCTAAAATACTTGCATTAAGGATGTTGATTTGATCAATCTCGTTGTGATCAACTATGCCAATACCATAACAAAGTGCCTTTTCTATGATTTCTTGCCTTAATTGATTTCTTGTTTTTGGACTCAGTTGTTTGGAATCGTTGAGGGCTATGATAGGTTTGTTTGGATCGAGAATGACTGCTGCAGCAACAACAGGCCCTGCAAGGCAACCCCGGCCTGCTTCATCACAACCAGCCTCAGGCCATAATTCTTGGTACTGTAAGATTAAGGATTCCACGAGACCAAATTATTGAAATATTTTGTAGTTTTATACTTCACTAAATTAGCAATCATGAAAAAGGCAACTCTTCTCGTCTTAGCGCTCGGCCTTAACTTACTTGTGTTCGGACAAAAAACATTAAGCGCAAGTGCCACAAACAAGGCAGAACTACAAAGTGGCGTCACCTCTGGCCATATTCAACTCGTTCTACCCGCAGAAGTAACTGAAGAAAACGTTATGATGTATGCTAAGTATTACACAAATATGTTTACTGTAGCATTTGATGCAAAGACCGGTGTAGCTACTTTTCATATGCTATCCAATGATGCCAACTCAAGACGTGTGATCTTGCGTTTTTTAGGGGCCAACCAAATTGCGAATGTTCAAGTTTCTGACCGTAGCTATGACCTCGGTTCTTTCTACGATACCTTCTTAAAGTAACCTTACCTGTCAAGTTAAAACGTCAACCTCGTCATGAAAATCATCCTGATTGCACTACCCCTTGTATTGTTACTTCTTACTAGTTGCAAAACATCAAAAATAGCCTACAAACATTATGGGCCAGCAGCTGTGGATACCACACAAGCAGTGTCTTTAGATGAAATGCTTGCCATTTACAATGCTGACCCTCAAAAAGAGTTTTTTACCTTTTCGGCTCCGCTTGTTGGTGTTTGCCAAAGTGCCGGATGCTGGGTTAATGTACAACCAAGTAACGGAGATGTCATTAGGGTTCGCTTCAAGGATCATTTTTTAATACCTCCTGCTACTGAGCTCAATTCTATCGCGTATTTTCGGGGTCAGGTGTATTATGATACGCTTTCGGTGGAGTTACAAAAACATTTTTTAGAGGACGCAAAAGCTTCTCAATCTGAAATCGACCAAATAACAGCGCCAAAAATCGAACTGAATTTTGAGGCCGATGGTGTTTTAGTGAAGAAGTCGGCTAAAAACTGATCTCGTTTTACTTTCTAAAATCATAAATCCCACCTGGCGTAAAGCAGATATGGAGTGGGATATCCTCGGCATTTAAATCCGAAATCGAGACAAATTCATCAAATAAATGTAGGCCAATAAATATACAATCTGGCTTACATTGCTTCAATAAGCGGTCATAAAATCCTTTTCCGTAGCCAACCCGCTGCCCCTCTGAGTTAAGCGCTAACAAAGGAACAAAGACGAAATCTAATTTATTGGCAAGTAGGGTACGGCCATACTTTGGTTCTGGTATGCCATAAGCACTAATTTCTAACTGACTGGGGTGCTCGTAATGATAGAGGGTTAAGCTGTGGTCATTGAAATTGGCTTTTGATAGTACAGGATGCCCACCTTTTAAGATGATGTCTTCTAGAAGCCCATAAGTAGAGATTTCTCTTTGCTGTTCAATGGGTAGAAAAATACTTATGAACTTGGAAGAAAATCCAAAAGAATCCAGCACAAGCGCTTGTACTTGTGCTGAGATTTTTGAGATATCATAAGGGCTTAGCTGAGCTCGCTTGGCTTTATAAAGCTGGCGAATATCGGCTTTTGTCATCGTTAGAATCGAACACCTAGTTCAGAAAGTTTGCGGTTATCTACTACCGCAGCCTTTTTACGCAAACCACCCATTGCCTGACCTTCCACCTGACCAGCAAGACCTTGGGTTAACTGGTCTTTCTCTGCTTGGAAATTGGTTGTTGCAGGTGCTTTAGTTACTGATTTAATTTGGATTACGTAAACACCTGTTTCTCCTTTAAGGGGTAAGGTACGTTGACCTTTTTTGATGTTTCCAGAGAATAAGTTTCCGATAATCGAAGGTTCGTAACCAGCATTTGAAATTTGAGGATTCCCGAAAGTAACTTCGCCGTCAATGATGGGTGTGTTGTATCGTTTAGAAATAGCTTGTAAAGATTGACCTGCCATTTGATTCATGAATCTTTTGGCTTTTTTCTCTTGTACAAGTTCTCTTTCCATTTGAGCGCGAACGTTTTCAAAAAGCGGCTCGCCTTCAGGACGAATGGCACTGATCATGGCAATAATATATTTGTCTTTATCACGGATCGGTGACATAGTCATGGTGCCAACAGCTGCGTCGTCACTGTAGGCCATTTCGAGGATACGGTCGCGGGCCATTGAGGTCGTGAAACCCATTACTTTTGGCGCTTTGTCTTCTATCTGAATGACGCGGGGTGCGTAGTTTGCGCGTGTAACAATTGTATCAAATAAGGCCGCTTTTTTGAAAGGGTCGTCTTCTTTAGATACTTTACGGTCTAGTTTTAATAGAATACCGTTTACTTCGCTTTCCATATTGGCAACGGTTTCTTCGGATGGTTTGAACGTAATACTCACAGAGGCAATTAATGGGAATTTACTCGCTGCACGTTCTAAAACTTCAATAATATGGAAACCAAAGTCAGTCTTGACTATACCTACTTTTCCTATAGGTGCGGTGGCGCAGTATCCACCAAATTCTTTGACCATGTCTCCTTCGAGGAAGTCTTCATATACCCCGCCTTTTTCCTTCGAACCCGGGTCATCGGAGTGCTTGAGAACGAGTTGGTCCCAGTTGGTGTTGTTCAGTACTTTGACAATGCTATCTGCCGTTTTCTTCTTGGCAGCAATTATTTTTTCGTCTTTAGAACTGTTGGTAGAAATCAGAATATGGCGTGCTTTGAGCGCAGACGGCGTAAAGCCAATTACTTTAGAGAGCACCATTTTTTCTTTGGAAACATATGGGCCAACTAACTGGCCGAGTGCAGCTATTTTGAAAATGGTATCGAGACTTCTAGGATAGGTTTGGTAGCGATCGGCTTTAGGGTGCCCTTCCGGGACAGCGGTAGCGCGTTTGTCGCTAAAATATATAGGTGTTTCACTATTTTTTGCGATAAATGCGGAGTCATTGGTACTTGTTGAGAAGCCTCCACGTAGGGTATTCATTTTTGCCGTAAAGACAGCAGAGTCAGCTTTTGAGGGGCTGATGTTTACATCAAACATTTTGATGTCTCGGCTTGGATTGCGCACTAAGTATTTTTTCTCGCTTTTATGTTCGTCGAAATAAGATTTTAATTCTGATTCAGAGATTTTGATATCGGCATCTGACATCTCAGTGTATCGGCGCACTACAAAAGAAATGGTTTGTTTTTCGTTGTTGGCGTAGTATTGATCGGCAGCTTCTAGGTCAGTGACGTAAACGCCTTGTTTGAGCAGACCAAAATATTTTTCGGTTTTGCGTCGGTCGGTATGGTAGGCTTTGAATCCATTCCATTGATTAACAGCCTGTGCTTCTTTTGATTTTTTGAGGTTATCTAGGGTAGCTTTTAGTTTGACACGTCCGTTTTCAATAGACTGCGGTGTCTGGATTCCTGTTAAAGAATCAGTAAAAAATTGATTGAGATCAGGTAAAACGCTAAAACCATCTTTGGCAAACCAATAAGACTCGAGCTCACGGTCGGTTACGTTGATGCCTAGTTTGTCATATTCCTTGCTAAGGATAGTGGAGTCTACCATGAAGTTCCAGGCTTTATCGCTGGATGCTTCCATATCGGTCTCGGTAAATTCTTTACCATTTTGCATGGCTTGACTGCGCTCTTGCTCTTGAAATTTTGCACTAGCAATGCTGTAGCTAGCCGGATCTACTTTGTCTCCGAAAACAAGACCAATACCGTATTCTCCTTCACCAATTCCAAATAAACTTTGGTAGTCATTTAAAATGAATGCCAGCAAGGCGATTCCGATCATTGCTACTAGTAAGCCAGATTTTGCGCGTATTTTACCAATTAATGCCATTTATATTCGATTTTAAGATTGCGAATATAGGAAGATTTGAGCAGAGCCCCAAGTAATTCGCTACAAAAAAGGAGGTCTAACGACCTCCTCCTTTTACGTTGGTATTTTCATTTGTTTTGTTTGTTTTTGGATCTGCTGCATTGCCACCCTGTTTAGGTGTTGAAGGCTTTGGTGCAACCGGTTTTGTTGGTTTGGGTGCAACCGGTTTGGTTACAACAGGTTTGGGTGCTGGTTTGGGTGCAACCGGTTTTGTTACAACAGGTTTGAGTGCTGGTTTGGGTACAGCCGGTTTGGGTGTGACGGGCGCTGGTGTTGGCTTGGGTGCAACTGGTTTAGGTGTAGTGGGCGCTGGTGTTGGTTTGGGAGCAACAGGTTTAGGTGTAGTGGGCGCTGGTGTTGGTTTGGGTGCAACGGGTTTTGGTGTAACCGGAGCCGGAACATTTACTTTATTGGGTGTATTGTTGAAGGAAGGCTTGCTATTCTGTTGTTGGTTTCCACTAGGCCGTGCATTGATCCCTGCACCACCTGCACCATCATAGATGACCAGATAACTATCCGTCAAGGTACCACAGTCATTAGTTGCACTTATTTGAATATTATTCTGGCCAACGTTAAGACCAAGTTCAGCTACAAGATTACCTAAATTATTGCTGTAGCCGGTCACGACAAGACCATTGATTGAGAGCGTAATCAAAGTACTGGCCGTATAATTTAATACTTGCGCTTGGTATGTAAATACCGGCTGACTTACGGTTTGGTTGTTAGGCCCCATATTGTACACAACCTCAGGTACCGCACAAGGCTCGTAGCGTATTTCTCGGTTTTGAGAGGCCGTACCACAATTATTGGTAACGGTGATTACAATATTATTGATGCCAGCTTGCAAAATGATTGGCATACTCAATTGGTTTCCGACAAGCGCAGCACCTATCAGAGCCACACCATTGTTGAAGACCTGAACTTCTGATAGGTCTGTAATTTGATCAACTGTTGCAGTTACAATGATGTTCGGATTGCTTACACCAAATAAGCCCGCTGCCGGACTCGTTATTTGAACTCCAGGTTGAACACAAGGTGTGTAATTGATGTGAAGGGTTTGACTGGTGCGCTCACATGCGTTTTTGCCTTGAATGACAATAATATTGGGACCACTTTGAAGGTTGAGTGCTGCACTGAAGTTTTGATTTTGAAGGGTGAATGGTTGCCCGCTTTGCCCATTCAAGGATAAGGTAAGTTGGGCTGCAGTAAGGGCGGTCACTTGTGCACTGAGTTGTAAAGCTGCACTATTGACCGTGCTTCCATTGAGTGCTGGGTTGGCTAGTGCAATTTGCGGACTCACGCAAGGTTGGTAATTGAAGGTCCAGACATGTACGGCAGAGCCGCAATTGTTGGTCACACTCAATGCAAGCGTGTTTTCTCCGGGCTGTAATTGTTGCGTTGCAGAAAAGAGCCCGTTCAAGAAATTGAAGACACTTGGGGCGCCATTGACAAGCAAACTAATTTCATTGGGGTTTGTGATGCCTATAAGTTGTGCACTTACATTGATTTGCTGTTCTGCATTTTGAAGGTTGGTCTGTGGGCGCGTATTGCTAATTTGCGGTGCAGTACACTGTTCGTAATTGACATGCCAATTTTCGATAGCCCGACCACATGCGTTCGTTGCAATTAATTGAATCAGGTTGTCACCGGGTTGTAGGGTGATTGCAGCACTGACTTGGTTATTAGCGAAGCTGTAATTTTGCGCTTGGCCATTTACAGTAAGTTGAATTTGATTGGCTAAGGTGTTGGTCAGTGTTGCCGTATAGTTCAACGAAGAATGACTTGTGTTTGTGCCGTTAGGAATAGTAGCAGTCACTGCAATTTGTGGTGCCTGACACTGTACAAGATTGATAACTAAATTTTCTGTGTCATTACCGCAAGCGTTGGTTGCTTGAATTTCAATCACATTATTACCTTGCTGAAGGCTGATGGTGCTTGTCACTTGATTATTTGTCCAGCTAAAAGGAACACTTGTGCCATTCCATATTACCTGAATAGATTGGCTTGTTGCGACCTGACTTACATTGGCAACTAGTGCAAGCGTTTGGTTGCTTGTAGTGGTTCCGCTCGCCGTTGGTTGCATCAAAGTAATAGCTGGTGCTATACAGTTGTCGTAGCGCACAAAGATAGTTTGAGTCGCTTGCCCGCAAGAACGCACTGCATTGATGACAATCTGATTTATACCAGGTTGTAAATTGATCGTAGCATTTAAGCTTCCGTTAATGGAATTGAAATTACCGTTCGTATAATCAAATGCAACAGGAGCGCCATTATTGGTAATACTCAAGCCATTTTGACTTGGCATATATTGCAGTGTGGCGGATACTGTAAAATTGGGGTTAGAAGCAACAATTGGGTTGTTAGCGTTAGCGTTATTCAAATTACCCTGAAGGCTAATGATGGGTGCTTGGCAGTCATTAAAATTATAAGTGAAGGTTTGGATGTCTGAGCCACAATCGTTTGCTGCTGTAATTGTGATGGTATTGCTGCCCGAAAGCAACTGCGTACTGAGTTCCAACTGCCCTGACTGATTAAACGTAAATGTATTTTGTTCTAACCCATTGAGGATAACTTTAATGTTGTTCCTGTTGCTGACATGACTAATTGTTGCCCGAAGACGCAATGCCGCATTGTTGAGCGTGGTATTGATTACCGGACTTGTAACCGTAATAATTGGCGCCAAGCAATTTTGGAAATTGATACTGCTGTTGATTTGTGCGGTGCCGCAAGCGTTGCTATAGCGCACTTGAAAAGTATTGAGCCCAGGCGTGAGTACCAGGTTTGCACTAATTGTGTTGCCTATTTGTTGAGCATTCGCTATGGGAATGTTATTGTGCAAAACAACTAATTGACCATTTTGGGTAGTGCCTACTAATTGTGCATTGAGTGAAAAAATATTTTGGTTAGTGGTTGTGCCTGGTGCGCTTGGGTGCAGCCAAAAAAGTTGAGGACTAAGGCAGTCGTCATAATTGATTGTGATTTGATCAAAAGCACTACCGCAGTCATTGAAAGCGGTGACACGAATGGTGTTGCTACCAGGAAGCAAGTTGATGCTGCGCTGTAAAAGTCCGTTGTTCGGATTGAAATTAAATCCGTTGAGCTGCATGCCATTGTGTAAGATTTGAACTTGATTATTGTTCAAATGACCACTAATAGAGGCATTGAGTAAGAAAACAGATTGTTGAACGGTTATTGGATTGATTTGACCATTAATAACTTGAACATTCGGTTGCAAGCAATCTGGAATAAACGGAGATTGGTTGCTGATTGAATTGTTGTTCTCTCGAATGGGAGTAGGCCTAGGCGCTCTATTTTTAAAGTGAATTTGAAAAAAACCAGAGGTGTAGTGATACCAGTCATTGCGGAGGCGTGGATCCGTTTGAATAAGACCGTCAAAAGCATCGGCCATAGTAAACGTGGTTTTATGCTCTACACCAATGCTGAATCGGCCTTTGTGGTAGGCCAATCCGAACCCTAGGCTCGGCATCCAATTCACCGCCCAATCGTTGCTCTGTAGACCGTCAAGTCTGGTCTCATAGATGTCGTCGAGTACGCCGATGAGCTGTTGTTGTACAGGTTGTTGAGGATCTAAACTAGTATAGTCATAAGTACTAAAAGTCGAGTCGAGGAGGGCATCGGTCCAAGTTTGTTGCCATGTTAGTCCTAAGCCGCCAAATACAAAAGGATCCCAACCTGTGCGCTCGCGCAAACGACCAGCGTGTATGACGAGTTCTAAGTCGAGTTCGCGGATATCGGAGCGAAAATTATGAACATAATTGGCATTGTTTGAATAAAGAGCACCTAAAGCAGGGTTAACACTGCTTGTCAATTGGGTCAATGCATCAGACTGCCCATACCATTCACCTGACAAAAAACGGCCTCTCAAGTCAAAAGACAAGTTTTGGCCATAATCGTAATTGTAAGAACGCCCTAGCGTAAGGCCCCAGCCGTTGTAGCGTTCATGTGCAAGATCTGTGCTGTGCCAGGTGCCGCCGTAATTGAGCCCCCAGAACCATTTCGAAGAATTATAATCGACTTGTTGCGCGTTTGCGATCTGAATGGTAAGTACGAAGAGAAGAAGTGTGTAAAGTTTTCTCATAATTTTGATTTTAATTGACTCGCCTAAATTCTATGCCAAAGTTCTTAAAAATAAGTTTTTAAGAAAAATTTAACGACCAATTTTAGGGTCTAGAGAAGTAGGTATAGTTTGTAAACCGCAATATGCTCATTTGGTCTGTTGCATTTTCTTTTTGGATGACGGAGCCTAAAAATCCGGTTTTGTAGTCATATATAATCTGGAAGTCTTTTTGAAAAACGCCATGCACATATTGGTGCATTTCGATTAAATTGCCCCATTGGTCATAGCGATAACGCCATTCTTCTTTGGCGACCTGTGCACTGTCTATGTAGCACGCTTTGGATGCAAGCAGGCCTTCTCGATTGTAGGTGTAAAGTGTTGTTTCACTGTGCTGTGAAATACGGTAATAGGCCACACTACGTTTTAAAAATTGGTTGTTGTCATGTTCTAAACTGACTTCTAAATAAGGTTTCTGATAATTGTTGTAGCGGGTGTAGTTTCCTCCATTTCCTTGGTGATAGCGTAAGGTTTCGGTGCGCATTTTGAAGGAGGACAGCAGTGAGTCTTGGCGGTGGTCAAAGACATCTCGGTACAAGGCCATACTGACTAGGCGTTGCATGGAATCGTACGCATAGTGCTCTGAAATTGCACCGCCATATGCGGAGAATCGGTGCATGCTAAGTTTGCCGTCGGTATGGTAGGCATAATGATGAAATAGGGTATCCTTGACGGAACCTTTTTGTCGTATTTCCAAACTGGAAATGAGTTGCCCAGAGGCGTTAAAACGGTAGCTAAAGGCGTCAAGGCTTGGTTTGAACGCCTCATTCCCTTTTTTATAGGTATAGAACCCTTCAATGGTTTTGATGTGTTGGGCTGCAATCAGCTCTGCATTGAAAAAGGGGGTTGTTCCAAATGCTTGACCTTCTTGATTGAGAATGAATTGCCCTTGAAGGCTATTCAAAAAAAATACTAAGAAAAGCGCGAGAAAGAATTGTTTCACGATATCAAATCAGCAAGCACGCGTTTCCAACTCGCTTTGTCAGCAATGACGTTTTCGAGCGCTGAGATGGCAATGCGCTCTTGGTTCATGGTGTCGCGGTCCCGGATGGTAACGGTGTTGTCTTCTAGGGTTTGGTGGTCAACGGTTATGGAAAAAGGCGTGCCAATGGCATCTTGGCGTCGGTAGCGCTTGCCAATTGAATCTTTTTCGTCGTATTGGACGCTGTATTCGAGCTGCAATTGGGCCATGATTTCACGGGCCTTTTCTGGCAAGCCGTCTTTTTTGATGAGCGGCAGAATGGCTGCTTTGTAGGGAGCCAGCACAGCAGGAATTTTGAGTACCACGCGCTCAGAGCCATCTGCCAATGCTTCTTCTTGATAAGCGGCACTCAAGACGGCTAAAAACATGCGGTCAAGACCTACTGAAGTTTCTACGACATAAGGAACATAACTTTGGTTGAGCTCAGGATCAAAAAATTGGAGCTTTTTGCCTGAGTGTTGTTCGTGTTGTTTGAGGTCAAAGTCGGTACGGGAATGGATTCCTTCTAGTTCTTTGAAGCCCATCGGGAAGTTGTATTCGATGTCGCAGGCTGCATTGGCGTAGTGGGCCAATTTGAGGTGGTCGTGGAAACGGTAGCGTTCTGCCCCTAAACCCAAGTTTTGGTGCCATTTGGTGCGCATGTTTTTCCAGTAGTCGTACCATTTCATTTCTTCGCCTGGGCGTACAAAAAATTGCATTTCCATTTGTTCGAATTCGCGCATGCGGAAAATAAATTGGCGGGCAACAATTTCGTTTCTGAACGCTTTTCCAATTTGGGCAATGCCAAATGGGATTTTCATGCGGCCAGATTTCTGAACATTCAAGAAGTTGACAAAAATACCCTGAGCGGTTTCTGGACGTAAGTATATAGTGCTGGCGTCACCAGCTACTGACCCGAGTTCTGTGGAGAACATCAGGTTAAACTGACGGACTTCTGTCCAATTTTTAGAACCAGAAATAGGGCAAACGATTTCGAGGTCGATGATGAGCTGGCGTACACCTTCGAGGTCGTTTTGTTCGAGGGCATTTTTCATGCGCTCTTCTATTTGCGCAATTTTTTCTTGATTGCGCAAGACATTCGGGTTGGTGGCCCTAAATTGTTCGGCATCAAAAGCGTCACCGAAGCGTTTTTGACCTTTTTCGACTTCCTTTACGATCTTTTGACGGATCTTTTCGATGTGGTCTTCTAAAAGTACATCAGCGCGGTAGCGTTTTTTGGAATCTTTGTTGTCTATTAGGGGGTCATTGAAAGCATCGACATGCCCTGAAGCCTTCCAAGTGGTTGGGTGCATGAAAATAGCGGAGTCGAGGCCTACGATGTTTTCGTGTAGCTGAACCATGGCCTTCCACCAATAGGTCTTGATGTTGTTTTTGAGTTCTGCACCCAACTGGCCGTAGTCATAGGTGGCGGCAAGCCCGTCGTAAATTTCTGAGGATGGGAATACGAATCCGTACTCTTTGGCGTGTGAAATGAGGTCTTTAAGGCGGTCTTTTTGTGCTTCCATAGTTGCAAAGATACGAAAAGCACTATTTTTACTCTATGATTTTTTACCTCAACCCTCAGCAATTTATCGATACGAATACCGCTTTCGATCTTTCTTTGCCTTTGAGCGCAACAAAAGAGAATCCAAGAGCATGGTATGTAGAAGCACCCCGCATAGAACCCGTGCGCGCAAATGGTTTTATTGGCAGTATAGCCGAAGGAGGGGCGGTCAATTTTCGGGATGTCTATTTTAATCCGCATGGACACGGCACACATACCGAGTCTTATGGTCATATTAGCTGTGAGATATTTCCGGTGAATGAGGTGTTTTCGGACTATTTTTTTAAAGCGAGTTTAATGAGTGTTACACCTCGCGTATTGGCAAATGGCGATCGAGTGGTATTTGCAGATCAATTAGAAAAATTATTGACGCTTGGTTTTACCGAAGCGGTCGTCATCAGAACATTGCCCAATCTTTCAGAGAAAAAAAGCAACAATTACTCCGGAACAAACCCTTGTTATTTTGATGTAGGGGTAGTTGACCTTTTGAATCAATTAGAAGTCAAGCATTTTTTAGTTGATACGCCATCTGTAGATAGGGAGGAGGATGCAGGTGTACTCGCTTTTCATCATGCCTTTTGGAACTACCCGCAACAACCTAGAAAAGACCGCACCATTACTGAACTAGTTTTTGTAGATAGTACAATAAGTGATGGTGAATATATTTTGGAATTACAGGTGGCTAACTTTTGTAATGATGCGAGCCCCAGCAGACCACTGCTTTATAAGCTGCAAGAAAAAAAGGGCTAACAAGTAGCCCTTTTCCTAGTAGTAGACAAAACTGTCTGAGTGGTACGTGATAAGTAATAAGGACAGGAACCTCTTTTGCATATTCCTTTCGGACGTTGACAAAAACTATTAAACTCTTATCAAACTAGAAAATGAAACTGCCTCTCCAAGCAGCATGTCAACTGCTATGCAAAAGAAGTTACCTGTTTCTCTCCTTATTTCATATTAAACTTAATACGAAATTTTTGTATCGTACGCACCAAATGAACATCTTGTGAGATTGGCTGAATATTGCCCGATTTTTTGCGAATATTTTAAAATACAGCAGTGTTTATTCAAAAAATAAGCGTCCATTGATCCATTCAGGGTCCAGAGTAGCATGGTTGCGGCGGTAGAAATTGAGGGCGGTGTGGTTCCAGTCCAAGACTTGCCAATCCATGCGTTTCACACCTTTAGATTTCGCAATGCTAACGACTTCATCAAATAATGCTTGCCCGTACCCTTGCATTCTTTCCGTTTCCATGATATAAAAATCTTCCAAATAGAGACAGCGGCCTTTCCAAGTGGAATACGAAATATAGTAAAGTGCAAAACCAATGACAGTTCCGTGTGCATTTTCGGCAACAATGGCATGGCAAATTTGATCTTCAAATAAGTCGATGTGCAGTTGTTGAGCAGTATTACTGACCTGTTCAGGAGCACGTTCGTAGGTGGCAAGTTCTTTGATTAGGCCAAAAATAGCAGCGACGTCTTTGGGTTCTGCAGCTCTAATCATGCATTCTTATTTAAGTCCGTTGAGGTCAAAGCGGAGTGTGACGCCTGTTTTAAGGTTACCGGTAGGGTAGCTCAAGGAAACTTTTGGCGTATTAATAAACTGTTCGTAGTAGAAGATGGCGCTTAAATATTCGTTGAGTTTGTAGTTGGCATCTAGCTTAAAGCTAACTGTTGTTTGCCCCGCTGTTGCCATGTTCGTGTTCTCGACTACCTTTCGGATGACCGTTGCATTATCTCGGAAAGAGAAGTTTACATTGATGAGTAGATCGCTGGCATCAACACTTCTAACCAATTTAAGTTTTGGGATATTGACTACCGTACCGACGACAATTTCCTGACCCAAGGTTTCTGTCACTTGGTTGTTATTTAAGGAAAGCGTTGCTTGACGGTCTTTTTTGTATTCAAAATTGGTAGTGATGTTCTTGCCGCCAATTTTCCAGGTAGCGAGCATACCAATTAACGGAGAAAAACGCTCCGAAATGGTGATGTTCTGAACTTGCATCGCTGAAATGAAATTATTGTTGAGGTCGAGGGCTGTTGGCGAACCATTGGCATCTAGCGTTGCATTGAGGTTGGTTTGCATGCCATTAACGGACACCGAAGATGAGTAGCCGTGGTTGAGTTTGAAAGACTTCACGACATCTTTAGCGAATGCAAATTTGCTCAGACCTGCGTAGTTGATCGTCCAGTTTGGTAAAGGTAAATTAGAACGCGGGTTAATGGTCTTGCTATCGATAGGTGAATTGGTATAGGCAGTTAGGAAAGAACCAATAACAACCTCTTGTTGGGTGGCAGAATAACCTTCGTAATAACCATTTGGAAGCGAACTCGCATTGGTGTTAGTAGCGCCTATGAGTTGAGAAACTTGTTGGCTATTGTTGATCATTTGTTGGAAGATGGGCGAACGAAACGAGCTGTCCATTTTTGCGAAGGCGGTACCCCAAGATATGGTGGTATAGGTAAGCGTGCTCGTTTCAAAACGACTTTGTCCTTCAAAGGCATTTGCATTCGGATTCCAGCGATAGAATTCTCCGGCTTGCGTACTGTAGTTGCGCGATGCATTGAGGTTGATGTTGAGGTCTTTGAGGGGCTCTAACGTTGCTTTTAATTGAAGATTAGCCGTATGGTTCACCATAAATTGTCTGTTGATGTTTTCATTTTGGACCAACCAGTTGTTATCTCGGGCGAAATCGCCAACATGGTAACCGTTTTCTCTTCCAAATACATCATAGCCTTGTTTTCCAAATACGAATGGCATGAGCCCAAAAGAACCGCCGTTCATACCGAGCACACTAGATTCTTGATTGTAACCAGGGAGCATGGTGCCATCAGATAGCGTATAGGTCCCTGAAATATTGCGAACAGACATCAACATGCGCGCCAATGTGCCCAAAACAGGATTAATAGGTTCTGTTTCTTTTTCTTTGAGTGCTTCTTCGCGGGCTTGTTTGCGTTCGAATCTGGCGAGTTGCCTGTCGTATTCTTTGCGCTCTTTGTCGGTCATTTCTTCGAGCGGTTTTTTAGGCTTGAACTCTGCTTTCTTTGGTGGGCCACCCCTACCAGGTTGTGGGCCGCCAGCACCCATTCTGGCACTGTTGGTTTTCATACCTCTACCGTCGGAGAGCACGCGTTTGAAATATGGTATTTTGTTATACAATGTAACCAAATTGCCTTGTGCGGTCATGTTGATAGCACGCGAGTTTTGGATGGTGTTGCCGAACTCAGCTTGCCCTAGTGGGGCACGCTGCCAGTTGTAGGTACCTGAATAGCGTATGTTGGAGGAGAGCCAGGAAGTAATCGGTAGTTTGTTGAAGGGCAGGGTATAGCTAATGGAATAGTTGTGCGTGTAGTCCATGGTGCGGCCAAAGGTGTTCATTTGAGAACGGATGGTATCCATAAATTCTTGGTATCCTTCGGGGTTGCTACGCCTGTCTACAGCATGGTTTCCTTCTTCAAAAATGGATCGGTTGTTGGCCGTAAAGGTTGTTTTGAGTGCTTTGGTTACATCATAGCCAACTTGATAGTTGCGGTTCCAGTCAAAGCGTTTGAGGTAGATAGGTTCAAAATCAAATTCAGGGACGATGATATTGCGGATTTGCCGTTCGTTGTAGATTCGTGAGTAATCGTTGGTAAACGCAATATTTTTTGGCAAGTAAAAGAGGTTGAAATCTTTGAGCGGTTTGAGCCAAGGATTCTTTTGAGCAGGTTTCCATTTTTTAAAAGGTTCCCAGGGTTTCCCTGCAAAAGTGTAGTTGTAGTTGAGGGCGCCCGTCCAGGTGCGGGTCATGTCTGATTTGATATTGAAATCGCGTCGGATATTTTCGGCAAATGCATAAGTTGCCGACCAATTGGAAATGCTCCAAAATTGTGGTTTGGTACCCGCTTTTGCCTCTTTACGTACATTGGTAAAATTGTAAGAGCGGCGCTCCGTGAAGTCTTGGCCTAAACGCATGCGCTCTTTACGGGTAGCAATGTCGTAGTTGGAAAGTTTGATATCGGGGTTAAAGGGGTCGTATTCTGGATTAATGAGTCCGATAGAATAGCCATAGTAGAAGGGTAAAGAAACGCGTGCTTGCTTGCCGAAGAACTGTCCGAGTTGCATGGTGGTACTGATGTCTGCACCCATGCGTTGGTTTCGCTGGCGGTCTTGTACACGGCTATCTACAGCACCCCAGTTGATGCCTGAGTAGTTACCGGCAGCTTGTACAACGGCAAAATCGGCCAACTGAACTTGCATTTGGCCAACAGCAGCCGAGCCACCATCACTGACAAAGTCGGTTAAACGCATTTCATTGACCCATACGTTGGTGCATTCGGCGTCGCCATTGTCGGGGCCCCAGGTGTTGTCCGGGTCAGCTTTGGACGGATTTCGAACACCGATCATGATGGTTCTGATACCTTGTAGATTCGGGCTTCCTTTTACTTTAATTCGGTTGGCCGCATTATTGGGATCAGCTTTTTCGTATTCTACCACGCTTGAGACACCCGGAACGCCTTGCTCGAGTTTATCGTTTCGCTCCATTTTAAGGTCGAGTAGGCGGTCAAATTCGATTTCGATATTGTTAGCCGTAGGCCAGATGAGGTCTGGGTTGGTTGCGTTCCAGTCGGTCACTTTGAGTGGCAATTCGTATTCGTAGTAGTTCTCTACGAAGTCTGTGCCCAAGCGCACAAAAAGAGTGAGCTCATTGTCTTTGAGTTGATTTTCTACCACTGATTCGGCGTGTGCAAACATTTTCAATTTTTTGTATGTACGCACATCGAACTGTACGTTTCGATAAGCTGCTCTGGCGTCTCCGTCTTGCAAATTACAAACTTCTAGTACCAGCGCTTGTTCATTCATTTGACGTTGATATACTTGTGAGGGGTCTATTTCTCGGTCAATACCTGGCGGAACCACATAATTGATCGGCTGACGCTGTGCATTTTCTTCGATATTGAGTGCGGCAATATTAAAAGCAGTGAGGTTAGGGTCGGTCTGGACGCTCAGCCCTGGTTGGGTGAGGTCTTCAAAGTAACGGCGCCACTCGCCACGAACAAATTCTAAACGTGCAAAACGCAGTACTACAGGCTCGTCAAAACCTTTCAAATACATGCGCATGAAGCGGATGGAACGGAAGTCTTGAATACCATTGATACGTTTTTCGAAGTCGCGGATCGGGACTTTAAATTGATACCAAGTTTCTGTTTTGTTCCCGTTTTGGTATACTTGTTTGTTGGTGATAAAGTTGCTACCCACATTTTGCATATCGCCCGGGCGGAGGCTGACGCGATATTGAAAGTAAGCTTCAGATTCTGAGAGGTTGTTGTCTTGGTTGATATCTTCGATGTCGGGAAAGTTGGAGGCAATGGTCGGGTAGCCTAGAGCATTTGCGGTATCTGACATTTCTGTTGTTGGAGAATTGCCTTGCATGCCGTTGTAGTGTTTGTAGCGATCGAGAATAGTGAGCTGAGCGGCATCGTAGTTATCGTCGAGGTAATAGTTGTAGTCGTCGGTAGAAGGGTCGGCAATCATGCGCGCTTTTGTAGCTGCACTAAGCGTTGTGTTGTTTTGCACCCAACTCACAAAGGCAGCATAACTTTGCCTTTCGTCTGTGTTGTCCCAGCCATCTAGGCCAACGTCTTGTTTGATGCGCGAGGCGGGGTCATTGGCAAAGGCATTGACTACCACCTGTTGGGTTGAAATTCTCGCCCACTGGGTGGTATCGATGTTGTCTTGTAATAAGGGGTCGCTGTTGGAAGGTAAGCCGTGCTCAAAGCTTTTTCGGGAGTCGGGAAGGATATCCTCTGAAACATTTCCTAGATTAAAGTAGAGGTCTCCGCCAGACATAGGGGCGTTTGGATTTTGATTTTCAGCGTCTTGATTAAACGGATCCAGCACCCAAAATTGAATAAATTCGATATTCGCCAATTCAAAATCGTTGGTGCTAAGGCCGCGCATAATGCCTCCCCAACGCTCTTCTGGATTGGTAAAGCGCCCGATAGAATCTACAGTAGCGGTGGTATCAAAATTATACATGCCACGTTCGGCAGGGTAGTAGGCTAAATCGAGCACGTTGATATTGGAGATAGAGCCGTATTGAAGTTGTAGGTTCGGAAAAATGTCGGTCATTTGAATGAGTCTCATGCGGCTGTCGTAAAGCATGGACGGATCTTGCTTGATGTGTGCGGGCGTGAGCTGATTGCTTTGGTAAAAAACGGGGTCAATGGTATACCATGCGAGATTGGCGCGCTTGAAACCAGCACTGAGGTCTTTTTTGGCTGCTTCAGGGAAGAGATCTGGCTGGCCCTGCGGTATAGACGCCAAACGCCATGCGCTAATGTTTTTGAGGTCAATGGCACTTTGCGATGCCTCAAAGTCGTCTATGTACGAGGTGCCTTCTTTGTTAATGGCGCGTGGCTGACCCGGCCTGAGTGTGGCTACTTCTCCGGACATAGAAAGGGTAGACATGGTATTGGTAGAAATAACGGGAAGTAAGTCGACCAATTTAGTGAGCAGAGGTACGTTGGTACGAAAAGCGAAATCTGCGCCAAGCACGTTGTTTTTGAAGGGCTCGCTGCCAAAATCAACTTTTTGTGTAACCGGACGCTCCATCATGCGCAGCCAGGTGGCACCCACCTTGAAGTTTTCATTGATGCGGTATTGGTAGCGCCCACCAATCATAGAACGCGCTTGAAAACCAAATACAGAATTTGATTCTATTGAAATTTTAATAGGGGTATTGGATTCTAAAATTCCTGTATTGAGGATTTTTACGCGACTAAATGCGTAATCTACAGTAAAGTCGACTCCTTCTACCAAACGCATTCCACCAGCCGTCACCACTACCGCCCCTTGTGGGATATTCATTACGTTCAATGGAATTTCAGAGGAGATCGAAGACTGAAACTCTCCCTTGAACACAAAACGATTTTTACTCGGAATTTGCTGCGCTGCTGTTTTGGTAGAGTCGTAGAGTTCTGTATAGGCCAATTGATTAATGAACACACTAGGTACGCCAGCCTCGGTTAATTTGTCGGCGAGTGTTTTGCCGAAAGGTTCAACGGTAGTAAAGAAGATGCGTCCGTTTTTGCGGTTGATGGTTCCGCCATTATCAATTTTGTTGCCGACTACATTAAACGGAGCAAAGTCAAAAACACCATCCGAGAAAGGTTGGTTGTTTTGATTGATTTTATCCATGTCGAGTAGGGTAACAATCTGTTTTTTATTGATGTTTCCTTGTTCAAAGGGTAAGAACGGTTGCAAAACAGAGGTTTCGCGGTTGTTGTAATACATGTCTATTTTAAAGCCAAGTTGATCGACTTGATACGCGCCAATGGAGTACACGTTTTTCATCATGAGGTCCCAAATTTTGATTTTTGGACTCGTGATGGTTGGTTTGATTAATTTGAGAATGAGTGCTTCTTGCCCGTTGGTACCATCGGTAGAGAACTCACCTATTTGGTAGGTTTGGCCTCGGTAGGTGTATTCGTAGGCTACTGCTAAAACTTCGTCGTTATTGAGCGCTGTATTGAGTGAGACGTAGCCAAGTAAGGCATTGTAGGTAAATTCGTTGTCATTGAGTTTGCGGGCATTTTCTACTTTTTCGTAATCGACAGCCTGATTAAATGGCCCCGGAGAATTGACTTGTGCACTAAGCGCCAACACCGCATTGGAGAAGCCACGAACCAAAGGTTGAGCTGCTGCCCAGTCATAGAGACCATTCGCTTGGTTGTCTGGAATTTCTTGGGTCGAGTAGTTGCCCGGATTGCCCTGACAGTTGGCTTGTTTGGCCTCGCCTAAATCTGAAAATGCGACAATATTTCGGGTGTTTTCGGTTATGCTGCTGCGGTTGGTAACCCAAACCTCTATTCGGGTAATGTAGGTCGTTGAGTTCACAACAGGCAAGGTGGCCATTGCGGTATCGTAGTGCTGCTGATGATACAAATTGAGAAAGTAGTGGCGGTTGGCCTCGTAATTATCGGCAGTAATTTCAAACTTTTGAACTTGGGCCTTGCCGGTTACGTTGATTTCGGTACGTTTTCCTTTTGATTGTGCTAAGATAAAATCGACGGTCGAACGGCCAAATTTGAGTTGTGTTTTAAAGCCAAAAAGTGTTTGTGAACTCGGAATAAGGGTAGTAGGAAGCTCCAAACTAACTTGCCCTAGCGCAATTTTTTGTAGGATGTCGTCTTCTTGCCCGGTGCGCTCTAATTTGGAAATATTTTCGAAATCAAAGTTGGCGCGGGTGTTGTATTTCATATTCACCTTCATGTTGGTGCCGATTTGGCCGGTGATGTCCATGTTGATGTTTTGATTGAAATCGAAGCGCGTGATGTTGCGCTGCCGCATGGGAAGAATAGGGTTGTCTACCCGAGAGTGGTTGGCGCCAAGTGAAATTTCGAGGTTTCCGCCCGGGGTAATGGTGATTTCATCTGAGCCAAAGAAACTTTGAAATGCTTTGGATCCTATTTTTATTGGCAATTCAAATGTTCGGTTTTCTGCACTTTCTTCGGCCACGAGTTCTTTCCAATCTAAAGAAAAGCTTTTTTTCTCTTCGTATTCGAGATACTCTTCGAGGCTCATAGCCTGAGGAGCCCTAAAATAGGTGTCTTTGCCCATGATGTCTCGAAAGACAAATGTTTTAGATTCGGGGTCGTAGACAATCGTTTGGTTGAGATTGGTGGGGTCTCCGAGGTCAAAACTTTGGGGTAAATTTTGAAAAGGATTGAGCGGATTAAAGATTGGAAAAGGGAGGTTAGGGGTCTGTGCACTCACTTCCTCAAAAGTAAAAAACACCACCATGAGCATGATGATACTTGTTAAATAGTTTTTCCAGTAGTTGTGTTGCACGGTTATAGTAGTCTTAACGCTTCTTTGATCAGTTGTTCTACGGTTTGGGTTCCTGTATCAATTTTGTCCAATACTTTTTCAGCTGATTTTTTGTCAAAACCGAGTGAAACTAATGCATTTAACGCATCAAATCGGTTTCTATTGTTCGAAGAGAAAATATTCTCGCTTCCGAGTTCCATTTTAGATACTTTTCCTTTGAGGTCGATAATGACGCGCTGCGCTGTTTTGGTACCGATCCCTTTTATTTTTTGAATACTCACGACGTCCTCTGCAAGAATGGCATGCGCGATGTCGTCGGGGGTCATGGAAGAAAGCATGATGAGGGCCGTGTTGGGGCCTATGCCAGAAACACTGATGAGGTGTCCGAACATTTCGCGCTCCTCTTTGGTGGCAAACCCATAAAGCAGGTGGGCATCTTCTCTGACGATGAGCTTGGTGTGCAAGATAATTGCTTCTGCATCTGGCAAAGCAGTAAAGGTGTGCAAAGAAATCTTGACCTCGTATCCGACACCTGCACATTCCACTAGCAGGTCTGTCGGGTTTTTTTCAATGAGGCGGCCGTTGAGTCTGGAGATCATTTGTCTTGGCTTTGTGCGTCAATGACGGCAATTTTGATCATTGAAAGGATTTCTCTGACGCTGGCGCCTAGTTGCAGTACGTGTAAGGATTTGCGCATCCCGATTAAAATAGGTCCGATGGCATCGAGCTCATTGGTTTGTTGCAAAAGTTTGTAGGCAATATTGCCTGCGGATAGGTTCGGAAAAATAAGTGTGTTGACCTCTTTGTTGGCAAGGAAGGAGAAAGGGAATTTCTCGTTCATTAGTTCTGAGTTGAGGGCAAAGTTGGCTTGCATTTCGCCATCGACCACCAGATTGGGCTGTGTTTCGTGTAGGATCCGAACTGCTTTTGCCATTTTTTCGGGATCCTCTCCTGGAGAAGACCCGAAGTTAGAATAACTCAATAAAGCAATTCGGGGTTGTACTTTGAGGCGGCGGATAAACTTGGCTACGTTGACGGTAATTTCTGCAATTTGCGCTGCAGATGGGTTTAAATTGACGGTGGTATCGGCCAAGAACAGAGGGCCTTTTTTGGTGTTTAAGATGTACATTCCGGAGACGGTTTTGACATCTTTTTGCAAGCCAATGGTGCTAATTGCTGGACGCAATACCGAACGATAGCTGCGGGTAAGACCCGTAAGCATAGCGTCGGCTGCTCCCATATTGAGCATCATGGCGCCAAAATAATTGCGCTCGCGCATCAAAGAAATGGCTTCATATTCGGTAATGCCTTTGCGCTTGCGCAATTCAAAGAATGCAGTGCCATACTCAGTGCGCCGCGCCTCTTCTTCATCGGATTTACAATCGATGATTTGCACTTCTGGTATTTCGATGCTGTACTCGTTCATGAGCTCCAGGATGCGTTGTTTTTTACCGAGTAAAATCGGGATGGCTACCCCTTCGTCATAGGCTTGCTGGGCAGCTTTCAAAATTTTGATGTTGTCGCCTTCGGGGAACACTACCGTTTTGGGGCTACCTTGTGCTTTGGAAGTAATATTGCGCTGTAGTTTGTTGTCCAGGCCAAGGCGGCTTTTGAGTTGGTTTTCGTATTCTTCCCAATCTTCGATGGGCTCTTGAGCTACACCAGACTCCATGGCTGCGCGTGCTACTGCTGGCGCCACATAGTAAATGAGTCGAGGATCTAATGGTTTTGGAATAATTTGCTCCCGACCAAAAGAAATGTTTTTACCGCCATAGGCTTCAATCACTTCTTCTGGGATGGTTTCTTTGGCGAGAGAGGCGATGGCCTTTACGGCAGCCAATTTCATTTCTTCATTGATGGTGGTCGCACGAACGTCTAGCGAGCCCCTGAAGATATAAGGAAACCCAAGTACGTTGTTGACTTGGTTGGGATGGTCTGACCGCCCTGTTGCCATAATGATGTCTTTGCGCACCGCCATTGCTTCTTTGTAAGGAATTTCTGGCTCGGGATTGGCGAGGGCAAAAACAATAGGGTCTTTGGCCATTGCGGCAATCATTTCTTTGCTAACAAGCCCTGCTTTGGACAACCCAAGAAAGACGTCAGCACCTTTAAAAGCGGCTTCGAAATCAATATCTTTTGGGTGGGTGGCGAAGATTTGTTTCATGTCGTCGAGGTCAGTACGCCTGCTGTGGATAAGGCCTTTGGAGTCGTACATGTAGACGTTTTCGGGCTTTACACCCAGACGATGGTATAATTTGATACATGAAACTGCTGCTGCTCCGGCACCGGAGACCACAATTTTGATGCGCTCGATTTTTTTGTTGGCAAGTTCTAATGCATTGAGCAAGGCAGCGGCGCTGATGATTGCGGTGCCGTGTTGGTCGTCGTGCATGATGGGAATATCGAGCTCTTCTTTGAGCCGGCGTTCAATTTCAAAAGCTTCAGGTGCTTTGATGTCCTCGAGGTTGATGCCACCAAAAGTGGGGGCAATGGCCTTGACGGTCTGGATAAAAAGTTCTGGGTCTTTGGCGTCTACTTCGATGTCAAATACATCGATATCCGCAAAAATTTTAAACAATAAGCCTTTGCCTTCCATAACAGGCTTTGCGGCTTCTGGGCCGATGTCACCGAGGCCGAGAACTGCGGTTCCGTTGGTAATAACGGCTACCAAATTGCGTTTGGCAGTATACTTGTAAACGTCGGCTTTGTTTTCTGCAATGCGCAAGCAGGGTTCAGCTACACCAGGAGAATAGGCCAAGGAGAGGTCTCGTTGGGAGGCGTAGGGCTTAGATGGAACAACTTCAATTTTACCGGGCCTACCGGAGGAATGGTAATCTAGGGCTTCTTGCTTCCTGATTTTTGACATTGTAAGTACTTTTTTTAGAACAGCAAATATACGAAAAGCAATCTAAAGGTCCGAAGCAAAAAAAGCGCTCCTTGCAGCGCTTTTTTAATTGTGTACAAATTATTTTTTACAGCCCGAGTAAGATCTGCAGTGGATCTTTGGATCCAAAAATCATGCGCTCAGGGTTTTCGAGCATTTCTTTCACTTTAACTAAAAAGCCAACCGATTCTTTGCCATCAATGATGCGGTGGTCATAGGAGAGCGCAACATACATAATAGGTCGAATTTCTACTTTGCCGTTGATGGCAACAGGGCGTTCTACGATATTGTGCATGCCGAGAATGGCAGATTGCGGTGGGTTGATAATCGGGGTAGAGAGCATAGAGCCGAAAACGCCACCATTCGTGATGGTGAAGGTGCCTCCGGTCATGTCTTCGGGCGTGATTTTGCCGTCGCGTGCTTTGATGGCAAGACGCTTGATCTCTCGTTCGATTTCAGCTAAACTCATTTGTTCGGCGTTGCGCACCACCGGTACCATGAGCCCTTTCGGAGAAGAAACGGCAATGCCGATATCGGCGTAGTCGTGCAAAATCATTTCTGTACCATCGATTTGTGCGTTGACCGCTGGAAACATTTTGAGTGCTTCTGTTACCGCTTTGGTGAAAAACGACATAAAGCCGAGGTTCACTTCGTGGTGTTTGGCAAAGGCGTCCTTGTATTTGGCGCGCACATCCATAATTGGCTTCATATCGACCTCGTTAAAGGTCGTGAGCATGGCCGTTTCGTTTTTGACGGAAACCAAACGCTCTGCAATTTTGCGGCGCAGCATGGACATCTTTTCGCGACTTTGCTCGCGGGTTCCGCCCCATCCTTGCGCTGCTTCGGTAGAGAAACCTGCCGACATGGCCGCCACAACGTCTTGTTTGGTGATGCGTCCGTCTTTGCCCGTTGCTTTAATGGAAGCAGGGTTGATATTTTGTTCTTTTATGATTTTGGCCGCTGCAGGTGAGGCCGCCCCTGCAGCATAGCTTGCTGGCTTGATTGGATCTGGATTTGGAGCAGCAACTGCAGGAGCAGCAGCTGGCACAGCTTTGGCTTCTGGCGCTGGCGTAGCGGCAACTGGCGCACCCGCCGGGCGCGCAGCAGCGGTGTCGATGAGGCAAACAACTTGCCCTACTTTGACGACGTCGCCTTCTGCAGCCTTAAGCGTAATGATGCCGCTTTCTTCTGCAGGTAATTCTAAGGTAGCTTTGTCTGAATCGACTTCAGCAATGGCTTGGTCTTTTTCGACGTAATCGCCATCGGCAACAAGCCAAGCGGCAATTTCTACTTCTGAGATTGATTCTCCCGGGCTCGGGACTTTCATTTCTAATAATGACATACGATTTTATTTAAGGCTTACTTTGCGTAGGCAAAGAGGTCAGTGAATAATTGTTTCAAACGAATTTCGTGTAATTTTTTGGATCCTTCGGCACTTGCGGCGCTAGCAGGGCGGCAGATACCTACGAGTGGCAGATGGCGCATATTCATGGCCATGTGCATCCAAGCACCCATATTGGCTGGTTCTTCTTGGGCCCATATGATGTTTTTGGCTTTGTATTTGTGCAAGATGGCATCGATTTGTGCAGTTGGCAACGGATAGAGTTGTTCTACACGGACAAAAGCCATGTTTTTGACGCCGAGTTCGGCTGCTTTTACTTTCATTTCGTAGTAGAATTTACCACTACACAAAACAACAGTATCGGTGTTTTTGGCAATTGCTGTTGGGTCGTCGAGTACTTCCTGGAAGTTGCCCTTTGCCATTTCATCTAAAGTAGAGGTAGCGTCGGGGTAGCGCAAGAGCATTTTTGGAGAGAATACCACGAGCGGCTTTCTGAAGTCGCGCTTGATTTGACGGCGCAATAAATGGAAGTGGTTGGCAGGTGTGGAGGTGTTGACAATTTGCATATTGAGGTCGGCACATTGCTGCAAGAAGCGTTCCATTCGGCCGCTGGAATGCTCTGCGCCTTGCCCTTCGTAGCCGTGGGGCAACAACAAGACCAAACCGCTTTGTGTGGCCCATTTGTCTTCTCCGGCTGAGATGAATTGATCCACCATAATTTGAGCTCCATTAAAGAAGTCGCCGAATTGCGCCTCCCAAATGGTAAGACCAGATGGATGCGCCAGAGAGTAGCCATATTCAAAGCCGAGTACCCCGTATTCCGATAAATGCGAGTTGTAGATGGTAAATGGCGCCTGCTGCGCTTGGAGCATATTGAGCGTCAATACTTCTTCTTCGGTATCTTCGGTTTTAACCACGGCGTGGCGATGCGAAAACGTACCGCGCTCGACGTCCTGACCCGAAATTCGAACGGCGTGGCCCTCTGCGAGCAGGGTGGCATAAGCCAACATTTCTGCAGAACCCCAATCTAGTTTGTCGTTCTCAATAGCCTGGAGGCGGTCTTCGAATATTTTTGCAATTTTTCTGAAATATTTTTTACCCTCAGGAAGGGTAGATAGTTTGCGTCCGAGCTTAAGTAATTCATTTTTTGCAATACCGGTCTCTGGCGATTTTTCAAAATCTTGTGCGGTGCCGTGGCGGTAATCTTTCCAAGTAAGGCTGAGAAAGTCATATACCAAAGCTTTATCTCTACTTCTTGATTGCTCGTATTCTTCTTCGAGAAATTGTTGGTAGTCTTGTTCAATTTGCTTGGCTTCTTCTGCGGTGAGCAGCGCTTCTCTTTGCAGTTGTTCCAAATAGATTTCTCTTGGGTTCGGATGCTTTGCAATGATGTTGTAGAGCTTCGGCTGGGTAAATTTAGGTTCATCACCTTCGTTATGGCCGTATTTACGATAGCACAACAAGTCGATGAAAATATCTCGATGAAAAGCCTGACGGTATTCCATGGCAATTTCAATAGTGGTAACCACCGCTTCGATGTCGTCGCCATTCACATGGAAGACAGGGCACAGTGTTGTTTTGGCTACATCCGTACAATAGGTAGAGGTGCGGCCGTCGAGGTAGTTGGTGGTAAAACCTACTTGGTTATTGACTACAATATGTATGGTGCCTCCTGTTCGGTAGCCATCTAGGCCCGCCATCTGAATGGTTTCGTAGACAATTCCCTGGCCTGCAATTGCGGCATCGCCATGAATAAGTACGGGGCAAACCTTGTCTTCGGTTTGGTAAACGTGGTCTATTTTGGCACGGGCTATGCCTTCTACTACTGTACTAACCGCCTCGAGGTGTGAGGGGTTGGGTGCCAGGGTGAGACCAATTTGCTGTCCGTTTTCTAGAGCGATATGCGAAGTAAAGCCCTGGTGGTATTTGACATCGCCATCGAAGGTCGTTTCATAATCAAATTCTTTTCCTTCAAATTCTCTAAAGATGTCTCGGGGGCGCTTTTCAAAGATATTGGCGAGCGTATTGAGGCGGCCGCGGTGTGCCATACCCATCACAAAATATTCCACACCCAAGGCAGCGCCTTTGCGCACAAGTGTATCAAGGGCAGGAATAAGGCCCTCGCCACCTTCGATAGAAAAGCGTTTTTGACCCACAAATTTTTTGCCAAGAAAGGCCTCAAAGCCTGTTGCTTGATTGAGTTTTTCGTAGATATTCTTTTTGCGTAGAGGGTCAAAAACCGGACGGTTATTGAGTTCTATTTTGTTGCGAAACCAATCGATGCGTTCGGGGTCACGCATGTACATATATTCGATGCCAATCGACTGGCAATAGGTGAGTTCGAGGTGCGCAATGATGTCGGAAAGTTTGGCTGCGCCAATACCGATTTGTTCACCGGCCTGAAAAACGTCGTTGAGGTCTTGGTCGCTCAAACCAAAATGCGTGATCTCTAGGTTGGGGCTGTGCTTGCGCCGCTCCCTGACCGGGTTAGTTTTGGTAAAGAGGTGCCCGCGCGTGCGGTACCCATTGATCAGGTTGATTACTTTGAATTCTTTGACGAAGTTCTCCGGAATGGCCCCGTCTTGTTCAAAGTTGGTTTGGGCAAATTCAAATCCTTCAAAAAATTTAGCCCAGCTGTGGTCCACACTTGTTGGATCTTGTCGGTATTGTTGGTAGAGGTGGTCTATGGCGTTTACATCTGCGTTGCCAACGTAAGAAACTTTATCCATGTTATTTTTTATAGTCAAGACAAAATTACACAGAGTTCGTACGCAATATGCTCATTTGATGAAGTTATTGTTAAGCTATTTTTAGCATTAAGAACAAACCCTTTTTTAGGGTGTTAGATGGTCATGACAGCACCTATATGTTTGGTCTTTCCTCACCAGCTTTTCGAGCAGCACCCTGCGTTTGCTGAGGTTCAGACTTTTTGGTTGATCGAAGACGATTTGTTTTTTACTCGCCTTCCATTTCACCGTAAAAAGTTGGCGTATCATCGTGCATCGATGAGTTACTACGCAGAAAAACTACGGAGTAAAGGCTTTGAAGTGCGTTATATCCCGCACAAAGATGCGCAATTAGCCGACGTTTTTCAAGAAATCAAGAAAAGAACCACCCAAATTCAGCTCGTCGACCCGACTGATTATTTGCTGACCCGAAGAATGGAGCGCTTTGCCAAAATGCACCAAATTGAGCTTACTTGGCATGAGAACCCTATGTTTCTCAATACGCGTTCAATCAATGAGCAATTGCTCGGCAAAAGGGGGGCACGTTTCTTACTTGCCGATTTTTATAAAAAACAGCGCTCGCGCCTCGGTATCCTTCTCGAAGCAGATGGCCAACCAACAGGGGGGCGTTGGAGTTTTGACACCGAAAACAGAAAGGCCTTACCTAAAGGAATGGCCTTACCTGCTTTTCCATCTTACAAAAGCCAATGGTCTGCCATAGCTGAGCGAGATATTACTGCCGAATTCCCTAACAATACTGGAAACCCGGATCTTTCGTATTATCCGGTTACACACCAAGAAGCACAAGAAGCACTGCATTACTTTGTACAGCACAATTTGGAATTTTTTGGTCCTTATCAAGATGCCTTTAGCACCGATGCGCCCTATGTATTCCATTCCAATTTATCTACCGCCCTCAACTCGGGTTTGCTCAGCCCAAAACAAGTCATTGACGAAGTGCTCCTATGCTATCAGCAAGGAAAAGTAAGTATAGAGAGCGCCGAAGGATTCTTGCGGCAGGTGATCGGATGGAGAGAGTTTGTGCGCGCTGTCTACGAGCGTGTAGGCGTGCAGCAGCGCACTACGAATGCCATGGCACACGAACGAACTTTCACTTGGGAACAGTTGGGTACGCTGCCGTTTTTAGAAAAGACCAAACATAAGCTCGAGCAACATGCGTATGGGCATCATATCGAGCGCCTTATGCTTTTGGGCAATTTCTTTTTCTTGTCTGAAATACATCCGGACGAAGTGTATCGGTTCTTTATGACACATTTCATGGACGCCTACGACTGGGTAATGGTTCCGAATGTATACGGCATGAGCCAATATGCCGATGGAGGCCTGATGACCACTAAACCCTATTTTTCGGGCTCAAACTACCTCAAAAAGCAAGGCTTTAAAATAGATTCAGAAGGAGCTGTCTTGTTTGATGCCCTTTTTTGGCACTTTGTAGACAAGCACCAAGAAAGGTTGCGCAAAAATTTGCGAACGGTTCAAATGGTCGCTAATTGGAACCGCATGTTGCCTCAAAAAAAAGCGGCCCACTTAGAGCGGGCCGCATTCTATTTTGAAAATGGTGCTTAAGCCCTAGAGTTTAACCACGCGCTGTGTCACCTGATACCCATCTTGACTTATTCTAACCTGGTAAACACCTGCGGCAAGCTGCTCAATTTGGAAAGTATTCAGACCATTTTTAACGTTGGTCAATTCTTGAATTTGCTTGCCATTGACATCTAGCAGCGCAATGCTATTTACGTTTTCTACATCTTTTAGGTCTATAAACAGTACTTCGTTTGCAGGGTTAGGGTACACCTGAACTTGTGCTAAAGGATGCTCGTCGATACCTACGCCTGAGGTAATATTGATGCTGTAATCTTCGGTTTCGCCAAAGGTAGAGGGCCCACAAGGGGTAATGGCGCCGTCTGGTTGGTAAGAAATGCGCACACGCATGCGAACTTGCCCAGTTTGTGCAGTCAGTGGAATGGTGACGTTAAAAGTGTTGGTCCAGCCGCTGCCGACTAACACATAAGCAACTTGTTCTCCTGGATCACTGAAGTCAAAATCGTTATTGAAGTCGATCCAGGCGGCAATTTCGTCGTTGGTATAGGCAATTGATTGCGTGTTATTGATAATGGCTGGCGTGATGGTAAGGGTGTAGGTATTGCCTTTTGCCAAAGAGGTGCTGATGTTCGTGTAATCGGTATAGCCGTTATTGCCACATGCGGAGCTGTTATTGATGGTATTCAAACTCACGGTATTGATGTACTCATCGCAAACTGCACTTGCCGTGCAGGGGCCCGCAAGTGGGGTGCAAGGATCAGCAGAACCTCCAAATACCAAAATATTCTGATTGGCGGGGTCTAGCCACGGCTTGAGTTGTTCGGCGGCGGTGGTGCCGTTGGCTGTCCAGTGGAAAGACATCTTGCCGTATTGGTCAGGAGCATTTGGCGAGGTGCAGTAAGATGAGCCGCCGGTGAGGGTGCCTATAATGTAGCCTGCTGCGCCGTCAAAGAGTGGAGAACCAGAAGAGCCACCTTCCGTAACGCCGTGCCCGTTGGGGTTGGCCGTCCAGTTGACGCGCCAATGTGAACCCGCTGCACTGCCCCATTGGGTAGAAATGGTATTGCCTGTAAACGTAGAAATCTTTTTGATATCGCCAGCCGGGTGGTGGATACTTGCACCTCCGGTAGTTGGGTTTGGGCTGGCATTCCAACCATTCCAGTAGGCATTAAAGTTGGCTGATTTCAGGTTGTTGATGACGTTATTTTCGTTATTGGTGTTGCCCAATCTGACGAGCAAGAAGTCTGACCCTGAATTGCCACCGCCATCGCCGGAATCGGCAATACGCAAACAGCCAGAAATAAAGTAGTTGGCTAAGGTGCCAACGGTTGTGGGGTTGGTGCATGTTGGCGCTTCGTAGCGGAAGAAGAACTTCCATTGGTTCATGTTGGAAGCAGTAGCATTAACACCACAGTGTAGTGCCGTCAAGAAATAAGGCTTGCAGTCTTGAGCGGTGTTATTGACCAAAGACCCAGAACACCAACCTGCTTGGTTGCCCTCCACCACATAAATACGGGCCACACCGCGTTTTTCGTCTTGCCACGGGTCGCCAACTGGAGAACAATTGACATTGACCTCGCACGGATCAGACTCATTGATTTTTTCTGCGCTGCCGTAACCTGTAGAGCGGTAGTTGTACATGATGCGGTCGAGGTAGAGCTCTGACGGAGTGGTGTAGGCTGGTTCGGTAAGCGTCAGTAGATGAGTGGCTCCGCCACAAAGCGCTGCGTTTTGCATTTGGTGTACTTCGACGTCTGCGCTTGTCAATAACGGATGCACGTCTTGGCCGTAAAGATTTTGAATCCTTAGGGTGCTGCTACCATGCAATACAAAGTGCTCAAATAAGTAACTAATTGCTTCGGCGCCGGGAGCTGAGATGATGATTTGCCATGTTCGGCTTCCGTCAGGGTTGGAGGTCCAAAGACCTGCGTTCTGTGGGCTGAGGTGCGTTGGAATAGCCACCCCAATTCGGTAAAGAACACCTTGTTTGTCTCGGAGGAGGTCTTCTTGAGCGAGGTCTTGAAGGTTCGGCGTTTGCAATTGAAGGGTAGGAATTTCTTTAGCGATTTGAAAAGGCGTAGAAGGGCGCTGTGCCTCCTGTGCCAAAGCGGCAAATTGTAAGCCTAAAACAAGAAGGCCAAAGCGTAAAAATTTATTCATAGTTTGCAGAGTTTGTTGTAATTTCATCAAAAATAATGTTTTTCTAGGTAAACCGAATGCACAGAATTTGTTTAGTTGAAGACGAGCAGAGCCTCCGAGACATGATCACCCTCAACCTAGAATTGGAGGGTTATGTGGTCGAGGCCTATGCCGATGGCGCGTCGGCAAATACCCTTTTTACAAAGCCTTTTCATTTTGACTTAGTCATACTAGATGTCATGCTGCCTCATTTTTCTGGTTTTGATCTCTGTAAAGAAATCCGCAAGCACTCGTCGGTACCCGTGTTGTTCCTTTCTGCTAAAGGCACTACATCAGACCGCGTAGCGGGGCTCAAACTTGGCGCCAACGACTACCTCGTCAAACCCTTCGACCTAGAAGAATTGTTGCTAAAAGTACAAATCTTGATCAATGGTTCTGTTCAAAATGAGCAGCCCACAGCCCAACAAATTGGCAAGCACCAGGTTAATTTTACCACCTTCGAGGTAAGAGATCCGCAAGGACACTTACTCCATACATTTACAAAAAGAGAGGTGCAATTGCTCGAACTTTTTATAGAGAAAGAGGGAAAGGTGGTGTCTCGCAATGAAATCCTAGACCGTCTTTGGGGCGCAGAGCAAATACCGACGTCTCGTACCATAGACAATTATATCTTAGCCTTCAGAAAATTATTCGAACCCGACCCCAAAAATCCGCAGCACTTCTATTCGATCAGGGGGGTGGGGTATAAGTTTTTGAGGGAGTAAAAACTAAACCGCCTGACGCTTTTCTCTAAACAAAATCATAAACAAGATCGCAACAACAAGGGCATAGCCAGCAAAGAGCAGCCACGCACCGTTCCAGTTGGTTTGGCCATCAGGTAAAATATAATATTTCCCGATGAGGTAACTACTGGCTACAGTTCCGATATATGCGCCAATGCCGTTGGTCATCATGATGAACAATCCTTGCGCACTTGAGCGGATGCTGCTGTCTGTGTTGGATTCTACAAACATAGAGCCCGAAATCAGGAAGAAATCAAATGCCATTCCGTAAACAATACAACTCAAGACAATCAGCGGTAAACCAAAAGTGGTATCGCCATAGGCGAAGAATCCGTAGCGCAAGACCCAGGCAAACAGGGCGAATAGCATCACATTTTTAATGCCAAAGCGCTTTAGGAAGAAAGGGATGGTGAGGATAAATATTGTTTCTGAAACTTGAGAAATGGAGTAGATGATTGTGGAATATTTTTCGACTAAAGTACCTTTCGGAAAACTACTGAGGTAGGTATCTCCGTACATGTTAGAGAGCTGCAAGGCCGCCCCGAGCAGGATCGAAAAAACAAAGAATAAAGCCATTCGGTAATTGCCAAATAATCGAAAGGCGTCTAAACCTAACTGTGAGAAGACTGATTTTTTCTCGCTTGTTTTGCCTTGAGGTAAACAGGCGGGTAAGGAAAAGGCGTACAGGCCGAGCAACAGCGCGCCTGCCCCTGCAATGTAAAACTGATCTGAAGTTGCTTTGCTGCCGCTGAGGTTAGTGAGCCACATTGCGGCAATAAAACCAATAGTACCCCAAACACGGATCGGCGGAAAATCTTTTTGAACCTCGAGTTGGTTCATTTTCAAAATGCGGTAAGACACCGAATTCGATAGGGAGATGCTGGGCATATAAGCGAGCATACCGCCAAAGACAATCCAGTACAGCAATTCGTATTCGGCCATATTTTGGAGGGCTGGAAAAGTGCCTTGTAACGCGGAAATATTTGGAATCAAGAGCATGAAAGCCCCGTAAACGAGGTGTAAAATACCGTAGAGTTGCTCTGCGCGTAGCCATTTGTCGGCAATGATGCCAATGATGGAAGGCATGAGGATAGAGGAGAGCGCAAGGGTTGAGAAGATGGCGCCAAATTGTGGAAAAGTCCAGCCTTTGCCATCGGTGCAGTAAGTGCCTATGGTGGTAAGCCAAGCGCCCCACACAAAAAATTGAAGGAAACTAACTAGCGTGAGTCTAGTTTTGATGGCGGCGATTGAGTTCATCTCTTATTTTTGAGGCAAGTTCGTAATCTTCGTTTTCGAGGGCCTCTGTTAGTTGGGTCTCTAGCTCTTCTGTGGCGTAGATATCCCATTCATTAGGGGCGTTCTCATCTTGCTCAAAGATATCATTTTCGTCGAAATCGTAGGCTTCGTTGAAGTCTGAGGGTGAACTGCCGCTAACGGCATCGAGAATGCGGTCTAGGGTATATATTTTGGCATTAAAGCGCACGCCAATTGCTATTGCGTCTGAAGTACGAGAATCGATTTCGGTTATGATGCCCTCTTGTTCGCAAATGAGTTTGGAAAAGAAAACGCCATCTTTGAATTTATAGATCAGAATTTCTTTGATTTCTACAGCAAAAGCCAAACTAAAAGCCCTGAAAAGATCGTGGGTGAGGGGCCGCGAAGGCTGCATGTTTTCGAGCTCAACAGCAATAGCCTGAGCTTCGTAGCCACCAATAACAATAGGAAGTTTGCGCAAGCCATCTATTTCTTTGAGCGTAAGCACATAAGAGCCAGACTGCGTTTGACTGTATTCAATACCCGTTATCTCTAAACTGACTTTTTGCATTCGGGTGGCTTCTACGAAAAATAAGGATTAATGTTGCGCGGCCTTGAAGCGCTTAACAGCTTCGGTAAAGCGTGGCAAAACTTCAAAGGCATCACCAACAATTCCGTAATCAGCGGCCTTAAAGAAAGGCGCCTCGGCATCGGTATTGATGACAACAATGACTTTAGAACCATTGACGCCCGCAAGGTGCTGAATGGCACCAGAAATGCCGGCTGCAATGTATAAGTTTGGCCGAATGGCCACACCGGTTTGCCCGACGTGTTCGTGGTGAGGGCGCCAGCCGATGTCGGCAACTGGGCGTGAACAAGCGGTGGCTGCGCCAAGGGCTGTGGCTAAATCTTCGACTACTCCCCAGTTCTCAGGACCCTTGAGCCCGCGGCCTGCAGAAACAACGCGTTCTGCTTCTGGCAAAGGAATAGCGCCTTCTGGTTTTTTGGTGGCTTTAACGGTAATGGCACTTGCGCCCGCTTGGCTATCAAAAGCCTCTACTAAACATGAAACGCTGTTAGCCTCTGGCTGAATACTATTGGGTAGCAAAGAAATAATGCGCGTTGCAGAGTTGACCTGAACAAATCCAAAAGCTTTACCAGAAAACACATTGACTTTGACATTTCCATTGGCCTCAGGAAGTGCAACTGCACCCGCAACAAGCCCGGCTTTCAAGCGCACAGATAAGCGCGGCGCAACGGCTTTACCGATGAGGTCATGAGAAAAGATAATGGTTGTGGCGCTAACTTTTTGCGCAGCAGCAGCTACGAGCTTTACCAATTGGCTTGGATCTTGACCGTCGAGGCTGCTGTCTTGATAAACGACAGACGCACCGTAGTTGCCGAGTGAAGCCAACACCGATGCGTCGGCACCACCGTTAGTGACAACTGCGACATCAGCACCTAATTTTTTGGCGTAAGTAACGGTTTCTAAAGCTGCTTTAGACAAACCATTTGCTGAATTGATGTATACGAGGTTCATAGGATACGGCTTAAATGACTTTGGCTTCGTTGTGCAAAAGCGCAACGAGTTCGTCGAGGTTATTTGGATCGATGAGTTTGACAGAAGATTTGGCTGCAGGCATGCTGTAGCTGCTGTAGGTGGTGAGTGCATCGAGCGCTACCGGCGCAACCACGTTGAGTGGTTTGGTGCGCGCGGCCATAATACCACGCATGTTTGGGATGCGTTGTTCGGCCATCCCTTTGGCACAGCTAATGACCACTGGCATCTGCACCTCTACCTCTTGTGCCCCTCCTACAATTTCTCGTTCGGCTTTGACCGTAGCACCTTCTACATCTAGTTTGGCTGCCACTGATATAAATGGAAGCTCAAGTGCTTCGGCGAGCATTCCGGCTACTTGCGAGCCGTTGTAGTCAATGGTTTCTTTACCAGTAAGGATGAGGTCAAAACCTTTGCCCTTGGCAAATTCGGCAATTTGCATGGCCGTAAAATAGGCGTCTGTGGCAGGTGTATCGATGCGGACGGCGTCGTCTGCACCAATAGCGAGGGCTTTGCGAATCACGGCGTCGTCTGCGGGAGTGCCTACAGTAATGATGGTAACGTTACCTCCTTGCGCTTCTTTGAGCTCAAGTGCGCGCACTAAGGCATACCATTCGTCGTAGGGGTTGACAATATATTGGACGCCGTTTTCATCGAACTGCGTGTCACCGTTGGTGAATGCAATTTTAGACGTGGTGTCTGGGGCTTTAGAAATACAAACAAGAATGTTCATGAGTGTTGATTTAATGCGGTGCAAAGTTAAGTAAAATTGCAAAAAGGATACTTGAAAAGAAGGTCAATAAGGCTACTTTTTTTAGTTCGGGGTCTAGGCTTGCCGGCGTTTGGTTATCGAGTACGCGCTTGAGGTGCAAAACGAAGCCCAAAGAGGGCAAAAGCGCAGCAAAAAGCCAATAGTTATAAGTGTTAAACGCGAGCAAATACACTGTAAAAAACCAAGTAGCCATGCCAACGCTCACCAAAAAAACATGATAAAGCTTCCCGCGCTCGTAGCCTAACTTAACAACCATGGTGCGCTTTTGCATTTGTGCATCGTTGTCGATGTCTCGGAGGTTATTGAGGTTCAACACGGCCGTACTCCAGGCACCAATGCTGATTGCCGGAAACAACACCAACCATTCAAAGCCTTCGCCGTATAGCCCAAACACACCAATGACACTTACTAGGCCAAAAAAAACAAAGACCATGATGTCTCCGAGCCCGCGGTAGCCATAGGCGTTTTTGCCCACGGTGTAGGTAATGGCCGCAGCAATGCAAGCGAGTGCTAAAATGATGTAAAAATAGATGGCGTTTGTAGTAAGATTGGGCACACTTAGTTTGATGAGGTAAAGTGCACTCAATAAGGAACAAACACCAACCACCCACATACCCACTTTCATTTGAGCGGCAGATAATTGCCCGCTTTGAATGGCACGTGCGGGGCCCACCCGCTGGGCGTTGTCTGTACCTTTTTGGCTGTCGCCGAGGTCATTGGCAAAGTTGGAAAGTACCTGAAAACCAATAGTGGTGAGCAAAGCCAAGCTAAAAATGAGGCCATCAAAGGCACCAATGAGCGCTGCCAAACCTGTACCAACAATAATTCCTGAAAGGGAGAGCGGAAGCGTTCTGAGGCGCGCCGCATGAAGCCATGCTTTGATCATTTCTTAAAAATTGGTACCGTGCTGCAGGGCTCGCCGTACATAATGGTTTTAACAAAAGGTTGCAGGAAGCGCACCAAATAAGACATGGCAAAAGCAGGGTCTTCGATGTCTGCACAACCTTTGATGATGACGCGTTGATCTTGTACAGTACTGATATCTATCGAACAAATTTCTTCTTGAATGAGTGCCTTTGCGAGTTCGGTTTGTGTGCCAACCTGACTATACACATTTTCTTTTTGCAATGCTGAACTCACGAGCATAAACGCCCATGTTGGAATAATCGCGTCAGTGCTGCAGTAAATGTACACGGCCTTTCCTTGATAAGCATTCCAGTTGTGTGCTTTGATCCAGGCCCTGAAGTCCTTTTCTTTGAGCACCAAGCCCTGCCAGAGTTGTTCGGCGAGGTCAATGCCGGTGAGGGGCATTTTAGGTTTGAAATCAGCGAGGTCGAGTTGAACCAGGCCACTTTCCTTGACTTTGTTTTTGATGAGATCTTCCACGCCCTAAAATTAGTCGTTCTTTTTGTATTCGTAAACAACAACCTGAGGCTTTTGGTTCTCTTGTTCAGGAGCCATCTGCTTTTCAAGTTCTTGTTGGGCTGCTAGTGCAGCTTGCTCTGCTTCAATGGCGCGTTGGAGGTCTCCTTCGAAGTCTGGAGGTTCGATGCCCAATTCTTTTTCTATTTCGTATTGATATTTGGGGCGTTGTGGGCCTTGCTTGCGGTAAACAATAGCCAAGATAATACCGACAACGAGCCCCGACAAATGCCCTTGCCAAGAAACGCGCGGCTGGGTCGGAAAGATGCCCCAAATCATGGAGCCGTAAAGAAAAATGATAAACAAAGACAGCGCCTGTAACGGTAAATATTTGCGCAGTACGCCAGAGGTAAATAAAAAACCGGCCAACGCATAAATGACACCGCTCATGCCAATATGAATGGCGCCGTTGCTACCGCCAATGAACCACAAACCAAGGCCAGTAAAAATCCATGAAAACAGAAATACACGCCAAGCAACTGCTTTGTATGAGTAAAATAACAAAGTCATTAAAAGAAAAGTAGGCAAACTATTATTGAGGATATGCTTGATATCGTTGTGCGCATGTATCCAGGGCATCCAAATAATACCGCGCAAACCACGGGTGCTGAGCGCCTCTAAACCATAGCGCTGTAAATCTGTGGTAAAAAGGAAGTCTGCCCAATAACTTAACCACATAATGATGAGCACCAATAGCGCCGGCAACATGGCTGGTTTGAGGCTATATTCAAAATTGGGCTCAGGTCTCATGCCCCAACAAGTCAAGTTTTATGCCACGCGATTTTTGCTGACAGAGTGGCATATTCACAACACCCGAAACATTGCCAAAATACTCCCAGTATCTTGCGAGATGTAGGCGCTGCTTTCAAAGGGGAATTCCATGCTGATGAAGCCGCAGGTTTTGAGTAAATGTCGTGGGCGAGCGAGGTTCATGGCTAGTTCGCTCAGGCCTTCGTTATGGCCAACTACTAACATTTCATCTGAGGTTTGTAGTGCGCAAATTTCGCTGAGAATTTCTTGTTTGGATGCTAAATAGAGGTCATCTATGAAACGAATACTTGCCGAGGGCCACAAACCTTGGAATTCAGCCAAAGTCTGGCGTGTACGCATGGCGCTCGAGCACAAAATTATTTTTGGATCAATGGGGTGTTCTTTCAGGAAGTTTTTGAGCTCAGTAATTTGTTCGTAGCCTCTTGGCAATAGTTCACGGTCAAAGTCAAGACCAGTGGGTGAATGAGGATTCGTTTTTGCGTGGCGTAGGAGGTGGAGTTTCATCATAGCTATTTCTATTTCACCAACCTTTCATACTTCCCTCTCATGTAGATAACGATTCCTAAGGTGACGCCAGTGGTGTTGGCGAGGGCGTCCCAAACGGAGGGTTCGCGGCCGGGGATGAGGCCTTGACCAAATTCTAAGAAGATGCCGAAGAAAATCATGGTTAGGATGAGCAGCCATAGCGGCCAGCGTTGGAAGACGATAAGCGTGTTGAGGCTCAAAATGGCATAAGCAAAGGTGTGGCCAATTTTGTCATTGCCATAGACCTGGAAGTTCATGTTGGCTGGCGGAAGCAAGGAAAGAATGATAATTCCGATGACGGTTAAAATCCAGGTAATTCGAAAGAAAAGTTTCCAGTTGATTGCTTTCACTTTTTCCATTCTTCAAGTGTTGGCAAAACCGCATCTTTTTCAGAGAGGAGGATTTCTGAAGAAGGTATTTGCCAATCGATGCCAAGTGCAGGGTCGTTGTATAAAATGCCGCCTTCGTGGGCCTTGCTGTACACGTTGTCTACTTTATAAGCAAAAACGGCGCTTTCTGAGAGCACTACAAAACCATGCGCAAAACCCCTCGGGATGAAAAACTGCTTTTTGTTGGCTTCACTTAATATGGTACGATGGTGTTTCCCGAAGGTAGGTGAGTTTGGGCGGATGTCAACGGCTACATCCAATACTTCTCCTTGTAAAACACGCACCAATTTGGCTTGGGCAAATGCGCCTACCTGGAAATGCAAACCGCGCAAGACCCCACGGCTAGACTTCGATTCGTTGTCTTGCACAAAAGTGGTGGGTGCTACATTTTCATCAAACCATCTTTGCTTGAAAGATTCCATGAAATAACCGCGGGCATCTTCAAAAACGTTTGGTTCTAATTCAAAAAGCCCTTCAAAGGGAGTAGCAATTACTTTCATTTGTCAAAACGTTTGAGTAGGTATTGCCCATAGCCAGTTTTTGAAAGGTCTTTGGCCAGTTTTACGACTTGTTCTTTAT